>CAZMRM010000160.1:0-4531 GCA_964568515.1 uncultured Chitinophaga sp.
GGATATTTTGCGCCACAGGAAGCAACGGATGGCTCGATAGTTTACACCTATAAAGGACAAACAGGAGCTGCTGTAAATGCAGAACTTGAATTCAGCAGCTTGGTTAAAATAAAAAAACAAAACTGGTTGACCCGGACTTTCAAACTGGTCACTTATCTTTTTGGTGATGCCGGAATGATCAATTATAACAGCCCCCTGGATGATATCTTAAAGATGAGTGATGTTCGTGTAGATGCCGGATTTGGTGCTGCACTCACCATTAAAAAGTTTGGCATATTGCAAACAGTAAATCCATTCACCATCAGAATTGACTTTCCATTGTTCTTAAATAAAATTCCACCAACGGAAAAAGGTTATTTTCAGTATCGTTTTGTGGTAGGAATAAACCGTTCTTTTTAATAATTATAAAATTAATTTTTACTAATATAAACAAATGAACGAATCAAAATCAAATCCGGATATTAACGAAATCAGTCATTTTTCCAAAGGATATAATAAATTCGCAACAAAAATTACGAAAGCTGCCGGTAGTCCTTTTAGTACCATTGCTGCAATGTCAATCATTGTTTTATGGTTAGTGACCGGACCCTTGTTTCGTTTTTCAGATACCTGGCAACTGATCATCAATACAGGTACAACGATCATTACATTCATCATGGTTTTTATCATTCAGCAATCTCAGAATAAAGATACCACTGCAATTCAGCTGAAACTGAATGAACTGATTGCCTGTGAAGAAAGAGCCAGCAACAGATTAGTATCTATCGAAGACCTTACGGATGAAGAATTACTTGTACTCAAAAAATTCTACCGTCATTTGGCTATATTGTCAAAAGACGGAAAAGATCTTCATAGCTCTCACTCACTGGATGAAGCAAAAGATAATACAAAAGAAAAAATTGAACATCATCAGCAAAGAACTAAAAAACATCAATCATGATTTCAAAAATTTTTCATTCTGCACTTTCTTTTCTATTGATCTGTTCAGCTGTTACAGCACAAACAACAGAAGAAAACTATGCAAAAGCATTAAAATTAAAAACAGAATATAATTATAAAGAAGCACTTTCCCTTTTTCAGAAATTGTTAAAATCAGATTCTTCACAAATAAATTACCTGATCAATACCAGTTATTGTTACAGTAAAACAGGATACTTTTTTGCACCGGATGCAGAAAAACAAGGTTATTATAAAACAGCGGAGTATCTTTCCAAAAAAGCTATTCAAATAAACACTGCCAGTGCAGATGCTCATTATACCTATGCAATGGCATTAGGGCGTATAAACGAGAATGCCAGTTCCAAACAAAAAATTAACAATGCCAAACTCATCAAATCGGAACTCGATAAATGCATTGCATTGAATCCAAAAATTGCAGGTGCCTACCACATTTTGGGACGATGGCATCGGACCATTGCCGGTTTTAGTGTAATTGAAAAAGCCATGATCAATTCATTCTTTGGTGGTGTCCCTCCCGGAGGATCCTATGAAGATGCGATAAAATGTTTTATGACAGCCATTGGTCTGGAGCCATCGGTGATGATACATCAATATGAATTAGCGGTAACCTATCATGAAATGGGTAAAGATATAGAGGCGGGGTTGTGGGCAAAAAAAGCACTGGAAATAAACCCTGTAAGTCCTGATGATAAAAAGGCAAAAAGTGATTGTGAAGCACTTCTAAAAAAGATCAAATAGCAATTTAAGAATATCTTGAAGCAAATTTATTTACTCCACTTGATTTATAATTTTACAACTTTATGAAATTAGCAGCTGTTGTGATCGAAGATGAATCCAAACTCAGAGAAGTTTTTATTCAATTGGTAAAAGAAAATTGTCCGGAAATACAAATCATAGGAGAAGCAGGAAACATCACTGATGGCTATAACCTCATTATAAATAAACGACCGGATGTAGTATTCCTTGATATAGAAATGCCCGGTGGTAACGGATTTGAACTCCTTTCCCGTTTTGAAACTTTTTTTTTCGAAACTATTTTCGTTTCATCCTATGGACATTATGCTATAAGGGCCATAAAATTAAGTGCATTGGATTACCTTCTTAAACCTGTTTTAATTGAGGATCTGAAAAAAGTTCCGCAACGGTTAAAACAAGCCATCGAACTTAAAGAAAGTGCTTTAAAATACAAAATGCTCAGATCCAACCTTAAAGCAAATGAACGGGACAAGAAAATCGCACTGCAAACACAAAACAAACTGGAACAAATTACTACTACCGATATTGTTTATTTAAAAGCAGAAGGTAATTACACGCATCTTTATTTAAAGGATGGTTCACACAAACTTGTTGCGAAAACCCTTAAAGATTTTGAAGATCTTTTATGCGAGGAAGAAAATGCCATCTTTATGCGCATTCACAAAACCTATATCCTAAATATTTTACAGATCAAAACAATTGAACGTGGTGAGGGTTGCTTTGTATTATTAGTGAATGGCACGCGTATAGAAGTTTCCAGACGAAAGAAAACCTCATTGATGGAAAAATTTAAAATTTTAAATCAGATTCCCTTTATGTCATAGACTTGCGCGTTAAACGATGAAACGCATATCGTATAAAAATGTAGAAATGATTAAAAATTGTGGGAACTAATCCATAATGTTTTACCATAATCCGGAAACGTTCCTTTAATGCTGTTTTTTTATTCTTTGCAGAAGTACCACCTTCCAGGAATTTGGAAATAATTTCATGAACATTTACCGTCTTTCCAGATTTTTTAAGAACCCGTATCACCCAGTCAATATCCGAACTTATATGATAGTTTAAATCATAAGCATCGCACAACATACGTTTCGGAATAAATGCCTGATGCGACACGCACATTCCAAAACGAAGACTCTTCCAATTAAGTTCAGCAGGTGGTTTCAAACGTCGTTCTGCAAGTAAATTTTGTTTTTCATCAATTACAACGGCTCTTCCATAATATACATCCGCATTGGATGTTATGGCAAATACAGTGTTTATGCTATCCGTATCATACAATTGATCGCCGGCATTTAAAAACAAAACATAATCGCCTGTTGCTCTGTCAAGCCCTTTATTCATTGCATCATAAATGCCCTTATCTTTCTCCGACAAAACCAGTGCTAACTGTGAACGATACTTCTCAATAAGATGAAGTGTACCATCTGAAGAGGCTCCATCCACTATAATGTATTCAATGAAAGGATAAGTTTGTTGTAAAACACTTTGAATGGTCTTCTCTATTAATGCTTGCGCATTGTATACAACAGTAATGATCGTTATTTTTGGCCTTGCCTCCATTTAAGGGCGTTTTAAACCACAATATTAATGATTTTTAAGCAATGCGCTGCATTCCTTTCCTGGTATGGCTAATTGAATCATTATTTATTTATATTTGTTTGAACTTTGCAGAAACTAAAGAAATGAGTGCGCTATTATTAAATCCAGTAACCTTGTGGCTTCGGTGGCTTTTTACCAAACTTTTTTTGGAGTTAAAGTATCGTAAGCAAAAACTGAAGCTGGAGTACATGGTAGAGGTTCGTAATTGCAAATTCAACCAATACAACACAGTTTACAAATATTCCCGTTTAAGGGATAGTGAGCTGGGAAACTACAGTTACATTGCAAGAAACTGTCAGATCTATAATACAACGATTGGAAAGTTTACCTGCATCGGTGCAAATGTAACAACAGGTATGGGTGCACATCCTTCTTCAGAATTTGTTTCCAGTCATCCTTTGTTTTATTCCACCATTGGCCAGTCCTCGGGTTTGGTGATTGTGGAAAAAAACCTATTCAATGAATTCCCTCACACAGAAATTGGCAATGATGTATGGATCGGAAACAATGCCATTATCATGTATGGAATAAAAATAGGCGACGGGGCCATTATTGCTGCCGGAGCTGTGGTTACAAAAGACGTTGAACCTTACAGCATTGTTGGAGGGGTTCCTGCTAAAGTAATCAAATACCGTTTTTCAAAAGAACAGATTAATTTTCTTTTAAATTTTAAATGGTGGAACAATGATTTGGAATGGTTCAAAAAAAATAAAGAGCTGTTTCAAAACATGGAAGAATTTACGAAAAGGTACCAATAGTATACTAGATCCGTCTCGCATGTCATTAGAAAAAATAATTCTCAATACTTCAGAAGTGATCAGGAACTTTATCGATACTTGTATTTCCATTTTAAAGATTACTTTTTTTTCAAAATTCAATACCGTTTTTCCAAAAGCAGAAAGTGGTTCCTGCATTATTTTAGGGAATGGCCCTTCACTGAGTCAATCCCTGCAAAAACATCCTTCTTTTTTCAAAAAGCATACATTGATCTGTGTAAACAACTTCGTGTTATCAAAAGAATATACCGCATTACAACCATCCTGTTATGTAATGCTCGATCCCAATTACTGGGATACCAGTGATGAAGTGCTGAAAGTAAGCGCTGCTCTTGTTGAGAGAACCACCTGGAAACTTTATCTTCTTGTTCCACAAAGAGCAAGAAACTCATATATATTAAAAAAAATTGAGCAGGAAAATAAAAACATTCAAA
>CAZMRM010000160.1:4541-8564 GCA_964568515.1 uncultured Chitinophaga sp.
TCCATCGGACATTATTTTTTCAGAAAAAACCTGGCGATGCCACAAAGTCAGAATGTGCTTGTTGCATCCCTGTTTGCAGGTATCAACATTGGTTTCAAGACCATTCATATCGTTGGTGCCGATCATACCTGGCATGAAAACCTGCATGTCAATGAATACAATCAGCTGTGCATAAAAGATGAGCACTTTTATGATAACGGTACTGCGATCTCCTATCGTCCGTTTTATACAAATGCCAAACGTACGTCAACATTCACTATGTATGAAATTTTTACAACGCTGGCAAAAGCATTTTTAGGTTACACAATGATTAAAAAATACGCCGATCATCGTGGTACCACAATTTACAATGCCAGTGAAATTTCATTCATTGATGCTTTTGAACGTAAAAAACCTGAAGAGCAAGTGAAGTAATTATATACACATGTTGTGTTCCGGAACAGGCTGTATTTATACTATTGAAGGCTTTTTCGACAGTTCGCCTCTCAAAATCCGAATCCTTGGTTATTTCATAAACTCTGTGTATTTTTGGACTCCTAAAAACGTGAAGATGTTGGATTTAAACGAAAAATCAATTTTAATAACCGGTGGAACCGGCTCACTTGGAAAACACCTGACCAAAATCATACTGGAGCGATTTCCAAAAGTAAAGCGTTTGGTTATTCTGTCAAGGGATGAGCAAAAACAGTTTGAAATGGCTCAGCTTTATTCTCCTGCAAAATATCCGGCTATTCGCTATTTTATAGGCGATGTGAGGGATATCGGTCGTCTTGAAAAAGCATTTAAAGACATTGATTATGTAATCCACACAGCAGCAATGAAACATGTGCCAATAGCGGAATACAATCCGATAGAATGTGTAAAAACAAATGTGCTGGGAGCTGAAAACGTTATTAATGCCTCCCTGGCAACATCTGTAAAAAAGGTCGTTGCTTTATCAACTGATAAAGCGGCTGCTCCTATCAATCTTTACGGCGCCACAAAATTATGTTCCGATAAACTATTTGTCGCTGCCAACAACATACGCGGTAAACAGGATATAAAGTTTTCCGTGGTACGATACGGTAACGTAATGGGCTCAAACGGTTCGGTTATTCCATTTTTTATAAAAAAGAAAAAAGACGGTATATTACCCATTACCGATCCTACAATGACCAGGTTTAATATTTCTCTTCAGGAAGGAGTGGATCTGATTCTATATGCATTGGAACATGCATGGGGAGGAGAAATTTTTGTTCCTAAAATACCCTCCTATACCATTACAGATGTTGCAGCTGCCATAGCTCCCGAATGTAAAGTGGAGATCGTAGGGATACGACCAGGCGAAAAGATCCATGAAGAAATGATCACCTCTTCCGATTCTTTTTCGACCTATGATCTGGGAAAATATTATGCTATTCTGCCCCAGGTGCCAAGTTTTAAGCTTACAGAATACATCGATCATTTCAAGGCCAGACCGGTTAAAAAAGGCTTTCAGTATAACTCAGGCGAAAACCAGGAAAGGGTTTCTGTTGAAGAGCTTCGTAAACTGATCAAGGTACATGTGGATCCGGAGTTCAATGTATAATCTGCAAATATCATGAAACCAGCGACCGGAGTAAGATCCATTCCATATGGCCGTCAAACCATCACCCAAAAAGACATTGAAGCAGTAGTTTCCGTTCTTCAATCCGATTTCCTGACACAAGGACCTTCTATTCCTGAATTTGAAAAACAATTTGCAGCATATACCGGTTCAACTTATGCTGTGGCTGTTTCAAATGGTACAGCTGCCCTTCACTTATGTGCGCTGGCACTTGAAGTTGATGAAACAACCCGGGTGATCACAACACCTATTACATTTGCTGCCTCCGCAAATTGTGTAAAATATTGTGGCGGTCAAGTGTTCTTTGCTGATATAGATCCTGATACATTCTTACTGGATATTCACAAAGTACGTGCATTATTAGAACATCATCCCAAAGGCTATTTCAAAGGAATCATACCCGTAGATTTTGCAGGAAGTGCAGTAAACCTTGAAGCCTTTCGTGAACTGGCAGATGAATTCGACTGTTGGATCATTGAAGATGCCTGTCATGCACCCGGAGGGTATTTCATTGACAGTAAAGGAAAAGAGCAAAAATGTGGTAACGGCACTTTTGCAGATCTGGCCATTTTTTCATTTCACCCCGTAAAACACATTGCAACCGGTGAAGGTGGCATGATCACTACAAACAATAAGGAGCTGTATGAAAAACTTTTATTGTTACGTACCCATGGGATTACAAAAGACCATACAAAATTCATTAACTCAAAAGATACAGTTGCACAGGGACCATGGTATTACGAGATGCAGGAACTGGGATACAACTATAGATTAACAGATTTTCAGGCAGCATTAGGAATTTCACAACTAAACGCAGCAAATGAAAATCTGGAAAGACGAAGGCAAATTGCAGCACGTTATGATCAGGCATTAAAAAACACCTTTGTTCAAACACCACTACCTGTTGCCGGGCATGCCTATCATCTTTATGTTATAAGGGTTCCCGACCGTTCAGGATTATATGAACATCTCAGAAGCAAAGGTATTTTTGCACAGGTTCATTATGTTCCCGTTCATTTAATGCCCTATTATCAAAAGTCAGGGAACTTAAAAGGGGCCTATCCCATAGCCGAATACTATTATGATCATTGTTTGAGTATTCCCATGTACCATTCTCTAAGTAATGAAGATCAGGAGTTTGTTATTAATACCATCCTGGATTTCAGATGCTGAATGCATCTCCCTTATCATTCAATTCCGTAATACGATCCGATACTCACTTAATATTAAGTGACTATGCACTTGTACATTGGAGCCAGACTGTGTGTAGACCAAACAAAAATTCAAGAAAGCATACCATTTCCATTCTACTCGGGCTTTCTGATCTGATAAAATAAGTATAATTTTTAATCGATTATTCAATCAGGTGATAAGCTGAACCTAAGCAGGAATCTGGGACGGAAAAAACGCTTTAAAACGGCGGCTTTGTTTTCCTGTTGGAGGGAAGACACAGGTTTGTGGAATTGTTTGCAAGGTGCCATTTATCCCTTCCTGATACCCCAAACATTAATTTTACCTACTATTAAGAAAAACTGTATTTTTATACCACCAGAATTTAAATTTTAACTGTAAAAATGAGATTATCGGTCATTATTCCAATTTATAATGAAAGTGAAATTGTATCGGAATTGCACCGAAGATTACAAAAGACCATAGAACTTTTTTATACCCAATTCTCTGTTCCCAGTTCCGAAATAGAATTCATTTTTGTAAATGATGGTTCAGCAGATGATTCACTGGCACAATTGATTGTTCTCACACAAACAAATCCATCCTATAAGGTTATTAACTTTTCCAGAAATTTTGGTCATCAGAAAGCGGTGACAGCCGGATTAATACATGCAAAAGGCGAACATGTTGTTTTAATTGATGCCGATCTGCAGGATCCTCCTGAATTTATCCTTGAATTATACAGGAAACAACAGGAAGGGTATGATGTGGTGTATGCTGTCAGAAAGACCCGTGCCAGGGAAAGTTTTATTAAAAGAAGCACCGCCAAAGTATTTTATCGTTTGCTTTTCAGACTTACAGACATCGAAATTCCGCTGGATACAGGAGATTTCAGAATCATGCGTCGTAACGTGGTAAATACATTGAACGATATGCCGGAAGCACATCGTTTCATTCGTGGAATGGTAAGCTGGGTAGGATTTAAACAAATTGGAATCGGGTACGACAGGCAGGAACGTTTTGCAGGCCAAACCAAATATCCTTTTAAAAAGATGCTGAAATTTGCTTTTGATGCCATTACCTCTTTCTCCACGCTTCCACTTAAGTTAATGATTTATATAGGATTTTTTGTTTCATTTCTCGGACTCACCGGAATACTGATCGTAATCTACACAAAACTATTCACCGATTATGCATTATCCGGCTGGAGCAGTATCATGGTTTCTATTTTATTAATGGGCGGAATTCAACTGGTGACTATTGGAAGA
>CAZMRM010000161.1:0-2734 GCA_964568515.1 uncultured Chitinophaga sp.
TGTGTGGTTGCATTTCATTTAATGACTTTCTTTCTTTTTCAAATAGGTATGTTTCCTTTTATAATGATCATTTGCACCCTCATTTTTTTTCCGGAATCATTCCATCAGCAGTTAATCAATAAAATTAAAAAGATGTTTAGTAACGTTAAGTCTGCTGTTCAGCATTCTTCTGACAGGGTCTATAACTATACTTCAATCGCAAAGCATTTTCTTTTAAGTGTATTCATTATCCATTTTACTTTTCAGTTGCTTATTCCATTCCGGTATTTGTTATACCCGGGAAAATTATTCTGGACAGAACAGGGGTACCGCTTTTCATGGAGGGTTATGTTAATGGAAAAAGCAGGCAAAGCATTTTTTTATGTGAGAGATCCGCTATCCGATCGTAGTGGGGAAACCATGATGGATAATGATTTGACAGTGAATCAGGAGAAAATGATGGCCACTCAGCCGGATATGATTTTACAGTATGCCAAGTATTTGAAACAAAAGTATCAGCAGCAAGGAATTATTGATCCAGAAATAAGAGTAGAATGTTATGTTACTTTAAACGGGAGTGGCAGTCGTTTATTTATTGATAAAACAGTTGACTTAACAAAAGAACAAGAAAACTTTAAACATAAAAGGTGGATACTTCCTTTTAAAGAGCATATACAATGAAAATAAAAAATGTATTCCTGTTATTAATTGGTTGTTTTGTATGGGTCAACATGCTTGTTGCTCAGGATACGATATCAGCAAAAAAAGATCAGAGTTCCAAAAAGTTACACGAAGTGATTATTGAGGCAAAAAAGGATAATGAGTTTGGTATTACCAGACTAAAACAAGTGGAAGGTACGGCTGTCTATGCCGGTAAAAAATCAGAGGTCATTTTGATGAATGATGTAAACGGAAATAAAGCAACAAATAATTCCCGTCAGATTTATTCAAAAGTTGCAGGGTTAAACATTTGGGAAAGCGATGGTGCAGGAATACAGCTGGGAATAGGAGGAAGAGGGCTGAATCCGAATCGCGTAAGTAATTTCAATACACGTCAGAATGGATATGATATTAGTGCAGATGCATTAGGGTATCCCGAAAGTTATTACACACCTCCTTCCGAAGCTGTTGAACGTATTGAAATAGTAAGAGGTGCGGCCTCCTTACAATATGGAACCCAGTTTGGGGGTTTTGTGAATTTTAAATTCAATCAGGGGCCTGCTGATAAAAAAATAGAAATAAAGGCTCTTCAAAGTATTGGTTCTTTTGGGTTTTACAATGCTTTTACATCTTTAGGCGGCACAACCGGCAAATTAAATTATTATACATTCTATCAGTATAAACGGGGTGATGGTTGGAGACCAAATGCTCATTTTGACGTTCATACTGCTTTTGCTGGCTTAAACTACCAGGCAACGTCCAAATTAAAAATCAGTTTGGAATATACATTCATGCGCTACCTGGCTAAACAATCTGGTGGTTTAACTGATAATCAGTTTGCTGCAGATCCAAGACAATCTAACCGGGAGCGAAACTGGTTTGGAGTAAACTGGAATCTTGGTGCCATTGTTATCGATTATGCATTCAGTGAAACATCCCGTTTGAACTGGAGAAGCTTTGGTTTATATGCGCAAAGGGATGCCCTGGGCAATTTAGGCCGAATTGACCGTCCTGATTTTAATACGGAACGGAATTACTTACAGGATAAGTTCAGAAACATGGGAACAGAGCTTCGTTATTTAAAAAATTATTCATTTTTGAATAGTATGTCTACATTTCTTCTGGGGGGGCGTTTGTACAAAGGGCTCACACTTCGTAAACAGGGGTTGGGTACAGATGGCTCCGGACCGGATTTTTATTATTTGAACCCGGAAAATTTAGAACATTCTGATTTCAGGTTCCCTAGCGAAAATATTTCTTTTTTTACAGAAAATGTTTTTCGCATCACTTCAAAAATTTCCATTACACCCGGACTTCGATGGGAATATTTAAACACGAATTCACATGGATATTATCACGAGGAATACCGTGATTTGGCAGGCAACATTTTGCTTGCACGGAATGTACAGGAAGACAGGAGTAGTTATCGTAATTTATTTTTAGTAGGTATTGGTATAAGTGATAAACTAACCGAAAATATCGAAAGCTATATGAATTTTTCGCAGAACTATCGCTCTATTAATTTCAATGATATGCGTATAGTAAACCCAAATTCCAGAGTTGACCCTAATATAAAAGATGAAAAGGGTTATTCTGCAGATATAGGTATACGAGGAAATATAAAACAGCTGTTGAATTTTGATATCAGCTTATTTTATCTGAAGTACAATGACCGGATCGGCTCTATTCAAAAATCAGATGAAATTACATATGTACCCTACAGGTATCGAACAAATGTTTCTGATTCAAGGAATATCGGTTTGGAGAGCTTTGCAGAACTGGATGTTTTTCGGTTGTTTGCAGGTAAAGAGCGGAAGATGGGGGTTTCTGTCTTCTCTAATTATTCTTTTATAAATGCACAATACATTAAAAGTGAGGAACCGTCTGTAAAGAGTGGGAACCTTGTTGAGTATGCACCTGCGCATATATTGAGGTCAGGACTGACAATGAGTTATAAAGATTTTAAGATCACTTATCAGTATGGTTTTACATCCAAACAATATACAGAAGCTACAAATACGGAGTTTACCGTTACAGCAGTTGACGGCTTAATCCCGGCTTATTCCATCATGGATCTTTCATTAAGTTATATCTA
>CAZMRM010000161.1:2744-8526 GCA_964568515.1 uncultured Chitinophaga sp.
TATAAATGGGCCTCTGTATCAACCGGCATAAATAATTTGGCAAATGCAATGTATTTCACAAGAAGAGCAGATGGATACCCGGGGCCGGGAATCATTCCTTCGGATGGAAGAAGCTTGTACCTTACGCTTGGCGTGAAATTCTAGGATGAGTAAAATCCGCAACATCCCAGAAGAATTAAATCTCAGTTGTTCTTATCAATCACTTTAAATAGTGAAGCATTTTCAAAATTGTCAATACTGGTTAACACATACCTGTCTGCTAACAACTTTTTCAGACTGTCATTACACACAAGAACTTTATCATTCGGGTTAAACAATGGATCGTTGGTTAATTCAATGGTTTGACCTATCTCCGATAATTTATATTTGTAAAAGAATAAAGCTCTGTTATACCCAGAATAATAAACTTTTATTCCATCCAGATTGACATTGTCAGTTCCCCTTTGAAAAATATACCTTTCATTGGCTTCTAAAGCCTTTTCTCCCTTGCTTATTGCATTGGCTTGTGACCGTTCAAAACTGCTTAAATAAGGATATATAAAAATGAAAACAATCATCCAGATGGATGGATGGAACGACTTTATTTTTGTAAATGAAATCAACTGATTTATTAAAAGATATAATGGATAAGCTGAAATAACTGCGAAAAAAGGATAAAGTGGCATATCATACCAAATTAACTTGGTAATAGAAGAAGAGATGATGAATAAATAAACGAAACAAGACATAGAAAAAAATTGAAGTAGTTGTTGTTGGGCATTTTTTTCTGTTATAAAAGCGATGACAATTCCTGTGCATAATAATGTGAACCAAACTGAAAAACGGCTATCAAATAAATTTTTAATGTAAAACTGCAGAGGTTCTTCATGATTTTCAATGACAGTAAAAATACGGCCTGCATCTACAAACAGTAATTTATTAATATACCCCGGAGCTTGTAATTCGCGTAATCCTATCAGACTAATCCCAATAAAAATAAATAGTACGATTCCTCCTAAGAAAGCCTTATTAAAAACAAACGAACGGATTTTTTTATACCGCATAAGAATAATGAAATAAGCAGGTGAAAAAAGAAGCGCTGCTAACATTTTGGTAGCAAAAGCCAATGACAGAAAAACGAAAAACAGAAAAATACATTTGTTTTTGCCGGTAATAATAAATTTAAAGAATTGAATTGCTGTTAAAAAAAGGAACAAGGTTAAAAGTGAATCTGACTCACCCGTTCTTGCTGTGTGAAAATCTATGAAGCCATGAGAAGTCAGTAAAATTAATGCACTTAGCCAGGCCCATATAAGATTAAAATGCGTTGCTAAAAATCTGAATAGTAAAAGAATAGTAAGAGCTGCGGCACTAGCGGATGGTAAACGAATAGCCAACTCATTGTAACCAACTGTTTTTACAAATAGAATTTGCAGCCAGCAGGTTAGAGGTGGTTTGTTATTGTAAAGATCTGGTATTGAATCAAAATAGGGAGTAAAGAATTTACCGTTATGAAGCATTTCATAGGTATTTACTGCAAACATGGATTCATCCCACCATCGCATAGGAAAACTATTCAATTTCAAAAACACAATAAAATAAGTGAGTAACACAAGAAAAAATGAATGGAAAAGTATTTTATTCTGCTTAATAACCATTTTTTTAAGTACCAGATGATCGTTGCCGTTTCAATGACTAAAATAGTCAATTATTTCAACACAATTGTTTCAGCGTCAGAAGACAATTTTGATATTATCCTTATAAATAATTGTTTTACTATTTTAAATAATTAAATTCGCTTTGATTTATTTATTCTATCATGATCTTAATCGCAGATAGTGGCTCTACAAAAACAGATTGGCGCTTGATTGATGCAAATCAGCAAATCCACCGGTTCACTTCACAGGGTATTAATCCTTACTTTCAAAAGGAGGAGGAAATAGCTGCTATCATTCAATCGGAACTGTTGCCGCAAATGAAGACCGGAATGCCATCGCATATCAATGAAATTCATTTTTATGGGGCCGGTTGTGGAGCAACTCATAAGAAAAGAATCATTGCAAAGGTGTTATTTTCTTTTTTTTCATCTGCGAGAGTTGAAATACAAACAGATTTATTTGGTGCATGCAGAGCACTTTGTGGTTCTGATCCGGGAATTGTTGCCATTTTAGGTACCGGTTCCAGTACGTGTTATTATGATGGAACAGGTATTATTGAAAATCATGCTTCATTAGGGTATATACTGGGTGATGAAGGCAGTGGGGCACATATTGGAAAAACGTTTATTCAGGCCTACCTGAACAAAGAACTGCCGGAAGAGATTGCACATCGTTTTTATGAACGGTTTCCGTTGAACAAGGATCAAATTCTTGAAAATATATACAGGCAACCAATGCCTAATCGTTTTTTAGCTTCTTTCAGCAAGTTTATTTATCAAAATTTAAAGGAACAGTTCTTAATTGATCTCGTTGCCGATTGCTTTCAGCAATTATTCAATAAACACATTCTTAAATACGAGCATACTTCTTTAAAATTCAGCTGTGTTGGCTCAGTGGCCTTCTATTTTAGCAATATACTGCGTGCAGTGGCTTTGAATAAAGGGATCGCAGTAGATAAAATAATTGAGACCCCTATTTCCGGATTAACTCTTTACCACTTGGAGGGGGAATAATCCTTAACATTTAAAGGAATAATCCTTAATGTTATCTTGTTATTTAAAATCAATTATTTCGTAAATTCGCGGTACACTTTGAGGTGGAAAATAAGAATTGTCCCGCTTTTTCAGACGTTTTCTATTTTCTTCAACAACTTCATTGTTGTCTTTTTCAATGAAACAAATCTATATTATTTGTTTATTCCTATTTTTAGTACAGCTGAGCAATTCTCAGACGGTTGCTCATTTTAGTGTAGACAAAAGAAAAGGATGTGTACCTTTAACAGTGAATTTCGTTGATTCGTCATATGGAGGTACTGTTACGAGAAGGGATTGGGACCTGGCAGGAGTGCCTTCTAACCTGGCAAATACCGGAAGAAATTTTACAGCGGCCGGGAAATTTACTATAAAACTTGTTGTGACTTTTTCCAATGGAGATGTTAGAACTGCTTATGATACCATAAATGTATATCCATCACCACTTTCGGATTTTACGTTGGTCAATCTTTCCGATACTGCCGGTTGTATGGCGCATAAGATTCAACTAAAAAGCCTCTCTACTACCTCTACAGGTACAATAACACAGTATTCCTGGGATTTTGGTGCAGGTGGGACAACCGGTATTGATCCCACACCTTATTTTACATATGCCAATGCAGGTAAATACAGTGTGTCTTTAATCGTTAAAAATAATTTCGGATGTGAAAGCAATGCGGCTACAAAATATAATTTTGTAAAAGTATATCCGGCTGTAACTGCTGCATTTACCATTAAAAATAACTTTTCCTGTGATACCTTTTTATTGAGCTCTTTTTTTAATACAACAACTGGTGGAGACGGGCTTACTTATAAATGGTATTTTGGTGATGGAGATAGTGCAACTACTACTTCAAAAGATACAATAAAGCATTTATATAAAGCGCCGGGGAATTATGTGGTAAAACTTGTTGCTACCAATGCCAGTAATTGTAATGGAACATACACCACACCAAACGATAAAAGAATATTTGTTGGAAAACCAATACCCAAAATGGTTATTCCCGATACCGTATGTACAAATTCGGAAGTCATATTCAACGGTTCCAGTGTTCCTGATGCATACAGCTACAGGTGGATCGTTTCAGATCATAACTCCACTTTATCAGGTGCCAATCCTCGGTATAAGTTTGATACCCCTGGTAAATTTATCGTATCTCTGATCGCTTTCAATTACGTGGGATGTAATGACACGGTTAAAAAAGAAATAGTGGTTAAACCGGGACCAGTGGCTGATTTTTCAATGGATCAAACGATTGGTTGTTCGGTTCCTTTTCCTGTAAAATTTACATATTCGGCACCTGATTTAGTTTATGACTGGGATTTTGGAGATGGAACACCCCATAGTACGGATCAGTCGCCAATCCATAGTTATACCAGCCAGGGTTACTTTAGTGTCAGTTTGAAAATCACTGATCCATCAACAGGATGCAGCAATTCTATTAGAAAAGTGAATGTTATTGCGATATCCATTCCAAAAGTGGATTTTACTTATGTTCCGGCTTCGGGTTGCAAACCTTTAAAAGTAACCGCTACAGCTAAGATCGATTATTTATTAAGTCCATTAACAGTTAAACGTTATATCTGGAATTTTGGTGATAATACCATTATTGATACAACGGCAGCATCCATTTCGCATGTGTACACCACAACAGGAACATTTTACATTCGACTGACTATTTTAACATCCACAGGATGTAAAGACAGTTCCCTTACAAAACCGGTAGTTGTAGAAGATCTTTGTGATGATGATGGAAGTGATGGTGGCGGTGGGGGCGGCGGCGGTGGATTTACCGTTGGTAAAAGTTGTGCCGAGAAATACCTTGTTACATTAACCGATACAGTGAAAAACTCACAACCGGTGGAATGGGATTTTGGAGACGGAACAATCGTTAATACCGGTACACTGAATCCTGTTACACATCAGTACAACCCTCCTCAGAAAATATTTATCGTTACCATCAAACGAAAAGATGTGATAACAAACGTGATTACTGAGGACCAAAAACGTGTGATCATTATTGATGAAAAAGCAAATTTTAATGCAGACATAACTGATATCTGCAAAGGAATGCAAATCAATTTCGTAACAGTTGGTATCGATTCTTCAAAGATTAAGAAATATACTTGGGATTACGGAGATCAAACACCCCGGATCGTCATTGATAATGCACTCAATTACCTGCAAACGGGTAGGTATTTAAATGGAAATTCATCCCATGTTTACCTCAAGAATGGAATTTTTCCTGTTAAATTAATCATTGAAGATAAATTGGGATGTAAAGATTCTATGCTCTATCCGGTACCAGTTAAGGTTCAGGGACCGGTTGCCGGATTTGTTGCCACACCTTTAAATGGTTGCGGACAAAATCTGGAAGTTACCTTTAAAGATACATCCAAAAGAAACGGTACCATTCCTATTACCAAATGGATCTGGAATTTTGGAGATGGAACTCCGGTTTATACAACTACACTTGATACTTTAATCAAACACATTTACTCCAGTTCAAGTAATTACAATGCTTATCAGGTGTCCCTTAAACTTGTTGATTCTATTGGTTGTGAATCGGAAGAAGTGAGGGTAGATCATATAAAGAAATATTATCCGCGTGCGAATATGTATAGCTATGATACATTATTATGCGGCAGATTAAATGTAAATGTATATAATTCATCCTATGCTTATAATGCAACATATATATGGGATTTTGGCGATGGTACAACGATCAATTCTTATCATGGGTCCCACACCTATACTCAAAATGGTTTATATACAATTAAACTGGTTGTAAAGGATGCCAATAATTGCATGGATAGTATTACAAGGCCCGCTTATATCAAGCTTATAAAACCCAAGGCTGATTTTATCATTGGAGATACCACCAAATGTGCACCTGTTTCAATAGTTTTCAAGGATTCTTCTCAGTATGCCACTTCTTATCACTGGTTTTTTGATGGAGCAGATGGAGGTACGGATAAGGATCCATCACCTCATATTTATGGAGAACCAGGTTATTATAAAGTAACATTGGCAATTACCGGCGTAAATGGTTGTGTAGATACTGTTTCAAAAACAATACACATAAAAGGACCAATTGCCAAATTGAATGTCGG
>CAZMRM010000162.1:0-5594 GCA_964568515.1 uncultured Chitinophaga sp.
GGTTATTGAGCGTGTTCGTAAAGAGACAGGGATAAGTATAGAATTAATTGATGGTAAAACCGAAGCAGCTATTCTTTATTCCAATCAGATACAGGAACGGTTAGAAAAAAATTCTTCCTATTTGTATATTGATATCGGAGGGGGAAGTACAGAATTAACTTTATTTTCAAATGGTAAAAACATTGCTTCCCAATCCTTTAATATTGGTACAATACGAATGTTGCATAACCAGATAGACAAGGGGTACTGGACGAATTTTAAAACCTGGATTGAAGAAACAACAAAAGGTTATGCGCCTATCATTGCAATTGGTTCAGGAGGAAATATCAATAAATTATTTAAAATGTCAGGAAGAAAACCCAATAAAATGATTTCTACTGAAAAATTAAAAAGTCTGTATACTATGCTGGAATCTTATACCTACGAAGAGCGTGTGAAAATTTTAGGACTGAATACGGATAGAGCTGATGTGATCATACCTGCGTCAAAAATATTATTGACTATCTTAAAAAAGGCAGGAATAGAACAGGTATTTGTTCCTCAAACAGGACTTTCCGATGGCATTATACACGAATTATACAAAAGCAGAAAGCCTGCAGAGAAATCCTAATCAAAAATATTATCGGGTAAGCTTAATAGACCCTTTTTGTTCATATTTTTTACCATCAACCCCGTCAGCGGTAATAATATAGTAGTAAATACCTTCCTGCGCTTGTTTTCCCTGTTGGTTTTTCCCATCCCATTTACCATCAATGCCTTTCCAGTTGTATACAATTTTTCCCTTTTTGTCAAACAATACAACTTCCATGTTCACAATGTTTTTACTTTGAAACACAAATAAATCATCAATACCATCTCCATTTGGAGAAAAGGCTCCTGGAATGGAAGCTATAGAGGAGTTTCCTGTTGCTTCAATTTTTATACTATCAATGGAAGTACGGCCATCAGCATTTGTAGAGGTTAACAATACAGTGTATACACCGGGACTTTCAAATACATGAACAGGATTATTGGCAACATCCGGTTTTTGGCCATCACCAAAAGACCATTTATTGACTTTACCGGTCCCATTGTTTGATAAATTCACAATCAACGGAACCGTTCCTGCTACAGGGGTTGCCGAAATAGATGCGATGGGCTGTTCGGCAAGTGATTTTATAACCGACTGTATTTTCTTTTTATCTTTTTTTACAGATTCCTCTACTTTTATTTCTTCTTTTTCTGGTTTGGTTACCGTTTCAACTACAGCCGGTTTTTCTACTTTTCCGGAGCCGTCTGCTAAAAATTTCTTGATTTCTTTTAAGGAAGCTTTATCTGGTTTTACAACCGTTTTATCTACTTTATTATTTTCCGATATTGGTTTAGATTGATTAGTAAAATTCATTACAAGAATTGTTGCAATCACTGCTGAAACAGAAGAAACAGTGGCAACCAATGTGGTGGATCCGATCTTATTAAATACCGTTTGAATCAAAACGCCCAATCCGGCGCCTTTCAATCCAGTCTGTATGTTTTTCCAAACTCCTGGATTAACATCAGCTTCAAAATCCGAAAAGGATTCTTTAAATAAATCTTCTAAATCTTTATCTCCCTTATTCATTACTTTCTTTCGGGTATTAATTTTTGTAAATGTGCTTTTGCCCTGGAATATTGTGATTTGGACGTCCCTTCTGAAATATTTAACATATCGGCAATTTCTTTATGTGAATATCCTTCAATGGCGTACAAATTAAACACTGTTCTAAATCCTGTTGGCAATGTTTGTATTACTTTTAAGAGATCTTTTGCCTCAAAACTTTCGTTTATATGGTTCGTTGACGGGAGCATAAACTCAACACTCTCCAATTCAATATTTTGCTTTAACTTTTTATTTTTCCGGATATTGGTTAAAGCAGTATTCACCATTATCCTTCTGATCCAGCCTTCTAACGGACCGGTACCTCTAAAGGAAGCAATGTTCTCAAAAACACTTATGAAGCCATTTTGAACTACATCTTCCGCTTCTTCAATGTTATCTGCATATCGCAGACAAACTCCCATCATTTTTCGAACAAATTTTTCATATAAATGCTTTTGAGCAATTGCATCTTTTCGTATGCACCCTTCTACTATTTGCTCATCAGTCATATACTATATCTGTTTGTCAGATGCAAAGTTGCAATATTTGGTTGCACTGTAAAGAAATTTTCTACATTTTATTAACAACCCTTTCTTTTCTAAGAAAACAGTAGCACTTTTGAGCTATGGCCAAAAAATTTTCGGGTAAAACAACATCACGGAACAAGGGATATTTTTTTGAAGAAATATTAAATATTTTATCAAGAAACCCCAATAAAGCACTTAATTATAAGCAGATAGCTGCCGAATTAAACGTCACGGACCACTCACAGCGCCTTTTAATTAACACCATTTTATCCGAACTTAAAAAAACGCAAACGGTTTCAGAGATTGAACGTGGCAAATTTAAAATAAAATCGTTTGAAAATTACATTACTGGAAAAGTAGATATGACCAGTACAGGTATTGCCTATATTATTTCTGATGAAACTACTGAGGATGTGTTAGTTAACCCTAAAAAAACATTGAATGCACTCCATGGGGATCATGTTAAAGTGAAGTTATATCCTAAAACCCGGGGTAAACATGAAGGGGAAATTGTTGAAGTTATTAAAAGAGCCAAAACAGAATTTGTCGGAACACTTCAGGTTTCGCCAAAATTTGCTTTCCTGGTACCAAGCAGTAATAAAGTTCATGTTGACATCTACATTCCATTGGAAAAATTAAACGGCGCAAAAGATGGTCAAAAAGCAATTGCCAAAATTATTGAATGGCCAAAAAATGGTGTCAACCCTATTGGTGAAATTAAAGATGTACTGGGAAATGTGGGTGAAAACAATACGGAAATGCATGCGATTCTGGCTGAATTTGGCTTGCCTTATGAATTCCCCAAGGATGTAGAGCGAGCAGCAGACCTTATTCCTGTAAAAATAACAGAAGAAGAAATTGCCAAAAGAAAAGATTTCCGACCCATCACCACATTTACAATTGATCCGGTGGATGCGAAAGATTTTGATGATGCCTTATCCATTCAAAAGCTCAAAAATGGTAACTGGGAGATAGGCGTTCACATTGCCGATGTAAGTCATTATGTGAAACCAGGTTCAATGATCGACAAAGAAGGGATTTCAAGAGCAACTTCAATTTATCTCGTTGACCGTGTTGTTCCCATGCTACCGGAGATCTTATCCAATAATGTTTGCTCATTAAGACCACAGGAAGAAAAACTTTGTTTTTCCGCTGTATTTGAAATGACCGATAATGCTGAAATTGTAAATGAATGGTTTGGCCGCACCATTATCAACTCTGATAAGCGTTTCACCTATGAAGAAGCCCAACAGGTAATCGAAACAAAGGCGGGCGATTTCAATGAAGAGATTCTGACACTTGACCGTCTTGCAAAAATATTAAGGGCCAACCGTTTTAAAAAAGGCAGTATCGCCTTTGAAAAAATGGAAGTTAAATTTCATTTGGATGAAGCAGGAAACCCAACCGGTGTATTTTTTAAAATTGCCAAAGATGCCAATCAGCTTATTGAAGATTTCATGTTGTTGGCTAATCGTAAGGTTGCTGAATTTGTCGGAGCACAAAAAAATTCAAAAGCACAAAAACGTGCGTTTGTTTACCGGGTACATGATAAACCTGATCCTGATAAGCTAGCAAGTTTTGCTGAATTTGTAGGTAAATTTGGTTATAAATTGAATATTAAAAATGAGAAGTCGGTTGCACCTGCACTAAACAACCTTTTAAAAGAAGTCAATCAAAAGAAAGAAGCCGGAACGATAGAAATACTTGCCATCAGAACCATGGCAAAAGCCATTTATACAACAAAAAATATCGGCCATTATGGTCTGGGCTTTGAATACTATACCCATTTCACCTCTCCTATCCGGCGGTATCCCGATGTGATGGTACACCGTTTATTGCAGCATTATTTGGATGGTGGTAAAAGCGCGGATCAAGATGCATTGGAAGAACAATGCAAACATTCATCGGATATGGAGAAATTGGCTGCCGACGCTGAAAGAGCATCCATTAAGTATAAACAAGTTCAATACCTGCAGGACAAGGTAGGACAAGAATTTGACGGAATCATCTCCGGTGTTACCGAGTGGGGAATCTTTGTTGAGCTCACTGAAAATCATTGTGAAGGCATGGTGCGTTTACGTGATTTACAAGATGACAACTATTATTTTGATGAGGATAACTATTGTCTGCGAGGACGTAAATATGGAAAAACTCTGACACTCGGTAATAAAGTACGAATAGAAATAAAACGTGCGGATCTTATAAAAAAACAATTGGATTTTGCATTGGTTGATTTACTGGAAGAAGACGCTAAGAAAACAAATGCCTCCAAAAGGAATACAAAAGAAATTAAGAAAAAAGGAGGTTCTCCTTCAAAAAGTAATGATACTTCACCTCCTTTTCCTGAAAACAATTTAAAAAATCCGGTTTCAGATAAAAAGCCAAGTACACCAGGTAAATTATTTAATGAAGAATGGGGGTTTGAAGTATAATTAAAATAAAAAACGCAGTATAATTCTTATACTGCGTTTTTGTTTTGCGACATTTAGCTGTTAAAGCATATTCAGACGTTTTGATAAATCATCTTTGTAGGACCCACCTATTGGTATTAACTTTTTATCCTCTTCCAAAATGAGATTGGGTTGTTCAATGGCCACAATCTTATCAATTCTTACAATAAACGAACGGTGCACACGAATAAAATCATTGGAAGGTAGTTTCTTTTCGATATCTTTCATTGTAGAATGGATGGTGTATCTTGCATTGGCCGTATTGATCACTACATAATCCTTTAATGCTTCCACAAAATAGATATCACTCGTTTTTACCTTCACCAAACGTGAATTTGATTTGACAAAAATAATGTCTTTGGATTCCTTGTTTTCAACTATGGAATATAAAAAATCACGCTCTTTTTTTACGTGCGTTTCTTTTCCATGTTTATAGATCGCCATTTCAATGGAAGTGTGCAAATCAATTTCTTTAAATGGTTTTATAATGTAACCATATGGTTCCGAAACCTTTGCTTTGCTTAGTGTACTTTCATCCGCATAAGCTGTCAAATAAATTACGGGTATATTGTATTTTTCTCGTATTTGTGTTGCCGCTTCGATCCCACTCATTTCTCCCTTTAACATAATGTCCATTAAAATTAAATCAGGTTTTACTTCTTCTGTAACTTTAATAGCATCTTCACCAGTGGAACAAATACCCACTACAATATATCCCAGTTTTTTTAAACTGTGCTGAATATCTTTAGCAACAATGCTTTCGTCTTCTACTACAAGAATGTTTGTTTTTGACATTTTAGATCCGGTTTTTTACTTGGTTTTGTTTAAATAATATATTGTAATGTGCACCTTGAGTACTTTCTAATTCAATGCTTCCGTTTAACTGATCAACCAATGTCACCACCAATTGCAAACCGAGAGATTCAGTATTCCTGTAATCAATATGTTTGGGCAAACCTACTCCATTATCTTTAATCTGCAAATGAAGATCTTCGCCAA
>CAZMRM010000162.1:5604-8500 GCA_964568515.1 uncultured Chitinophaga sp.
GACAAATGCATACTTTAATGCGTTTGATACGATTTCATTTATGATTAATCCGCAAGGAATCGCCAGGTCTAAATTAAGGAAAACATTTTGAATGTCAAGATTTAATTTTATTTCGTGATCCAAACTTGAATAGGAATGAAGTAAATTTTGAGAAAGATTTACAACATATTCTGAAAAGTTAATACTGGAAAAATCTTTTGTTTGATATAAACTTTCATGAATAA
Source organism: uncultured Chitinophaga sp. (assembly GCA_964568515.1). Lineage (GTDB taxonomy): Bacteria > Bacteroidota > Bacteroidia > 2-12-FULL-35-15 > 2-12-FULL-35-15 > 2-12-FULL-35-15. The sequence goes on from CAZMRM010000162.1 coordinate 5,829, forward strand.
AAGCCATGGATTTTATCCGGTCCTGGCTTTCCTTTAAAATATTCAGGGTACTCTGATCCTTTACATAAGAAGACTGTAAATTTAAGATACTGGAAATAACCTGCAGGTTATTTTTTACACGGTGGTGAACCTCTTTTAATAAAACTTCTTTCTCCTGAAGAGAATTATGAATTTTTTCATTGGCAAGCTTCTTTTCTGTAATATCCAATCCGATTCCTGCCACCTCCACCAAATTGCCAAGCTCATCAAATATCGGATTCAAAAATATTTCTCTCCATACCACATTATTTTGCCGGTCTATCATTTTTGTTTCAAAATACTGGTGCTCTCCCCTTAATACAGCTTCATACTTTTTCAGCCAATAGTTGTTGTATTCTTCCGTCAGAACCACTTTTACAGAAACCACCGAAAGTCCAATATAGGCAGCTACATTGTAATGCTTCATCAAATCGGCTGCATAATTTTTGTTAAATGATGTGAGACACATCTGTTTGTCTGTGGTCCATATAATGTGTGAACTACTTTCAATAATGGCATTGTGTCTTGCAGACTGTGATTGACGGTCATGCTCCAGCTTCACTTTTTCTGTTATATTCTGAAAAATAGAAATCACATGACTGGGGTTACCAAGTGCATCCAAAACAATAGATGTAGCGATGTTTGCATTGATAATTTTTCCGCTTTTATGTAAATAGCGTTTTTCAAATGTTGTTTTTTCAATTTGACCCGAGGCCAGCTTTTTCATGACATTTATACTTGTCGGGATATCTTCTTTAACCGTAATATCAATAAATGTTTTTGTACATAACTCCTCCTTGGTATAACCAAGCATGTTACACATTTGTTCATTAACCTGTATGAATTTCCCATTCAGTGCCATTTTTGCTATACCAACAAAAACCTGATCATAAATAGCCCTGTAACGCTCTTCACTATTTCTAAGCTCCTGTTCGGCCTTTTTCATTTCGGAAATGTCCCGTGATACACCCATTGCACCGACTAATTCTCCTTCATCATTTCTTAATACCGAAGCTGACAGATAAGCAATAAATCTTTGTCCATCCTTTTTAATATTTATTACCTCTCCTGCATATTTCCCCGATTCATATAACTGTTCATATGCGTTCTTAATTCTTTCCGGAGAGTTTGCATACAATACACTGACATGCCTGCCGATAACTTCCATACGGCCATATCCGAATGTTTTTTCAGCGGCCGCATTAAACTCTGTGATGTATCCTTCTTTATCGGAGGCACAAATCATGTCCAAAGAGCTTTCGATCAATAAGCGTGTATATTTCTGGGTTTGTTGTAAGGTACGTTCGGCTTGTTTACGTTCAAAAATTTCCTGTTGAAGTCTGAAATTTGTTTCCTCAGCAATTTGGGCTCTTAATTGTTCTTTGATCAATTGTTTTTGTGGACTTGTATCTTGCAGCACAATCTGTATTGCATCTTCACCGTTGTATTTTATTCCAATTGGTTTGGATTCCAGTGTAAGAATATTCCCTTTAAGGGTCCTTAATTTAATTTCCTCAAAAGGTAATGTCTCACCTAATGCTGCACGCTTTACTCTTTCGGCATCACGCGCTCTATACTCGGGTAGTAATAAAGAAAAATTTTCTCTTAAATGTACTTCAGAAAAAGAAGTCGCTTCCAGAAGCTTCAGTGCATTTTTATTTGCAAATTGCAGAGCTCCGTGATAATAAATGAGAATTCCATTCGGTGAATTATCGATCAACATTTTATAATTCTCCCGGCTTTGCTCCAATTCCAACTGATAGCCCTTTCGCTGTGTAATATCATAAATTACAATCGCCCTTATTTGTCTTCCAAAATATGGAATCATCTGACTTTTTGCCTCAACTGTTAATAGTGCATTGCTTTTTGTTAACACATTTATTTCAATGGGTTTGGAACTAAGCCTGCGCATGTCTTTCCGTACACTTTCTTTTTGATCTCTTACGATCAAATCGATTAGGTTTTTCCCTATGAGCTCTTTAGAGTCCTTAAATCCAAATAGCTTTATAAATTGATCATTTGCATCGATAATGAATTCATTCTCTGTAAAAACAATTCCTTCAAATGTTACATTGGCTAAAAGCCGGAATCTTTTTTCACTGTCTTTTAATGCATTTTCTGCTATCGTTTTTTCTGTTATATCTTCTCCGGATGATAAGATGGATGTAATATTACCTTCTTCATCATAGATGAACGAGCTTCTCCAGGAAATGATTCTTTTTTTACCGTTCTTTGAAATAATTTCGCTCTCCTTAAAATCATCATGTAAAAGTTCTCCTTTTAATGCTTTATTAAAGGAGGATTTCATTTTCTTTCTTACCTCCTGTGGAACAAAACTATCAAACCAATTTTTTCCTATTATTTCTCTTTCCTTATAACCCAAAAGATTACAGCCCATTTTATTAATTAAGGCAACCGTTTGATCCTTGTTAACGACTACCAATACTACATTTGCTACATCAAGGTAGTTCTGAGCCATCAATTTTTCTTCTTTCAGACGTTCCTCATAATTTATTTGCTGTGTTACATCTCTGATCAAACCAAAATTTCCTACATAGTTACCATACTCATCAATTTGCGGAATGATCCTTTCTTCTACCCATATATACTGTTTCTTCCTGCGATGCAAAAAACGGTAGATTAATTCCTGAGGC
>CAZMRM010000163.1:0-2904 GCA_964568515.1 uncultured Chitinophaga sp.
TTCAATTTCTTCGGCAATTACTTCCAATCCGGCAAATGCATAAAAAATAAACAGTACGATCGGAACGGTTGCCCAACGCAGGTCAGATATCAACCCTAAGGGCAATGTGATTACATAAATAAAGATGACCCTTTTAATAAAGGTACTGTAAGAATATGGTATAGGTGTTTTCTTTATCCGTTCACAGGCGCCTGTAATATTTGTAAAAGAGCGTAATTCTTCTGATAAATGGATCAATCGTTCTTCCGTGATCACTCCTTTTTTGACGAGTAAATCTACTTCTGTGTATAATTGAAGACAAATCCTATTCGGAACATGGTTAACTTTTCTAAGTTCGCTTAAAGGCATATCGATATGATCCTGCAATTCATGTTCTTTATATCCTCCTCTTAAATGCTCTTTTAATGCAAAGGCATAATTGGAAATCAAGATCTGAAACAGTTTCCTTTTTTCATTTTCCTTTGGTACATATGCAACAATTTTTATCATCAGATTACGGCTATTATTCACCAATTCACCCCAAAGTCTTCTCCCTTCCCACCAGCGGTCATAAGCAGTATTATTGCGAAATACCAGCAACAATGAAATCATGAATCCAAGAAGAGAATGCATGACCATTGTATTTCTTAAAGAGATCCGTTCTTCGATATGCAAATAACATAATATACTGGAAAATATACCCAACCCAATCATTCCCGGTAGTAACAAACGAAAGCTATCACTTTTATGAAAGTTAAAAATGAGTTTAAACCAATCTTTCGGATTATATGCCTTCATCCTTATTTATATTTATTTTACAAATTTTTGTTTTTTATTATTCACAAAAATAAACGGAGATGGGATTCATCTCCGTTCTATCAAACAGTTAATTACTATCTATGCTCTTACATTTGCACGGATAATGTTTAAGGCTGCTCCAGCTTTAAACCATTCAATTTGCTGTTGGTTGTAAGTATGATTTGCTTTGATTTCCTCTTTTGTTCCATCTGCATGATTCAATACAACGGTTAAGGGAACATTTGGTGTGAAGCCAATCAAACCGAGAATATCTATTGTATCATCCTCTTTTATTTTATCATAATCCGCTTTATCTGCAAATGTTAAAGCAAGCATTCCTTGCTTTTTGAGATTGGTTTCGTGGATACGTGCAAATGATTTTACGAGAACAGCTCTAACACCAAGGAAACGTGGTTCCATTGCTGCATGCTCACGAGATGATCCTTCACCATAATTTTCGTCACCTACTACAATTGATCCTATTCCTTTTGCTTTGTATTGACGCTGTACTACGGGTACACCTTCATATTTACCGGTAAGTTGATTTTTAACCGAATCTGTTTTTTCATTAAAGTAATTGATTGCACCAATCAGGAGATTATTCGAAATGTTATCCAAATGACCACGATATTTCAACCATGGTCCGGCCATCGAAATATGATCGGTAGTACATTTCCCTTTTGCTTTGATCAATAATTTTAGCCCTTTTAAATCAACTCCTTCCCAAGGGGTAAAAGGAGCCAATAGTTGCAAACGATCAGAAGCTGGCGAAACATCCACACTCACTTTGCTACCATCTTTAGCAGGTTCGATATATCCCGGATCTTCAACAGCAAAACCTTTTACCGGCAGCTCATCTCCTGTTGGAGGATCCAATTTTACTTTTTCTCCTTTTTCATTTGTCAGGTAATCTGTTAAAGGATTAAAAGTAAGATCACCGCCAATTGCCATAGCAGTAACTATTTCAGGAGAAGCAACAAAAGCGTAAGTATTTGGATTACCATCGGCACGCTTCGCAAAATTTCTGTTAAAAGAATGGATAATGGTATTTTTTTCCTGTTTTTCAGCACCCATACGGTCCCACATTCCTATGCATGGTCCACAGGCATTGGTAAACACTTTAGCACCAATTTGATCAAACACACTTAGAAAACCGTCGCGCTCGATTGTATAACGGATTTGTTCAGAACCTGGATTAATCAGGTACTCTGCTTTTGATTTTAAATTTTTTGTAGAGACTTGTTTGGCTAAACTCACGGCACGTGAAATATCTTCATAGGAGGAGTTGGTGCAGGATCCTAGAAGTCCTACGGAAATAGTGGTTGGCCAACCATTCTTTAATGCTTCTTCTTTTAATTTTGAAATTGGTGTAGCTAAATCCGGGGTAAATGGCCCATTTACATGAGGTTCCAATTCGGAAAGATTGATTTCGATAAGTTGATCAAAGTATTTTTCAGGATCAGCATATACTTCAGCATCTGCGGTCAAATGTTCTTTTACCTTGTTAGCAAGCCCGGCAACGTCAGTACGTCCTGTAGCTTTTAAGTAACGCTCCATAGAATCGTCATATCCGAACGTTGATGTGGTAGCCCCTATTTCTGCTCCCATATTACAGATGGTACCTTTACCGGTACAACTGATCGATTTTGCACCTTCGCCGAAATACTCAACAACAGCACCTGTTCCACCTTTTACAGTTAATATTCCGGCCACTTTTAAAATAATATCCTTTGGTGCAGCCCAACCGCTTAATTTACCGGTTAGCTTCACTCCTATCAATTTTGGAAACTTTAATTCCCATGCAAGCCCTGCCATTACATCACAGGCGTCTGCTCCTCCTACACCAATGGCAATCATTCCCAAACCACCTGCATTTACAGTATGGGAATCCGTTCCTATCATCATTCCTCCCGGAAAAGCATAATTTTCCAAAACTACCTGGTGAATGATTCCGGCGCCTGGTTTCCAGAAACCGATACCATATTTATTTGAAACGGAAGACAGGAAACCAAAAACTTCTTTGCTTTCTGAATTCGCCTTCGCTAAATCGTCTTTTGCCCCAACTTTTGCAGTAATCAAGTGATCACAGTGAACAGTAGAAGGTACTGCCACCTGCGGACGACCGGC
>CAZMRM010000163.1:2914-8448 GCA_964568515.1 uncultured Chitinophaga sp.
GTGTACAGTCGATGGAACCGCTACTTTTGGCCTGCCGGCCTGCATAAATTGAAGTAATGCCATTTGTGCGGTCGCATCTTGCATAGCAACACGATCCGGAGCAAAATCTACATAGGATTTACCACGTTGAAAATTTTCGATTTTTTGATCCGCATGTAAATGTGCGTAAAGAATTTTTTCTGTTAAAGTAAGAGGACGTCCCAATAGCTTCCGTGCATTATTCACTTTTTCAGGTAACTTGTTGTAAAGTTCCTTGATCATCTCAATATCAAAGGCCATAGTTAAAAAAATTAGCTCCCGGTTTTATCCGGAAAAGGTTAAATTAGTTAGTAATATATAATAAAATAATAAATCTATCTGTTCTATCAGCTTTCTTCCGCAAAGCTACTAATTATCACAATTTTGAACAATAAAAAAGGCGCTTATTTTTCTACAGCGTCTTTTGATTTCAGATAGTCAATAATTGTGATATACCCTTTGTTTTCTGCCAACTTTAATGGAGTATCATTAAAAGCATTTTTTGTATTAATCGAAGCCCCTCTTTGAATTAAAAATATGACCAAATCCGACTTTCCATATTGTACCGCAGCATGCAAGGGAGTATTTCCTGCTTCATCTTTTTCGTTAATATCACACCCTTTGCTCAAAAAAAGATCTGCCAGAATACTATCTGTCGGAGGAATTCTTTTCTTTGTTTTTGTAATCTTAGCGGAAGAAGCAAACATAATGGCTTTATGCAGCGGATATATGTTTTTAGGCTTGGAAAAGCTGACACCTTTTTCCAAAAAGAAATTGACTACTTCCGGCTGTGAATTTATAATAGCAATTTCCAATGGTGAAGAAATCAATGTTGCTGTTTCATTGCTGATTAATAAAGGATCTTTTTTAACAGCTGATTCAATCATTGATAGGTTACCTTGTTTTACATATTCTAAGAACCGCTTGTTATCAAAAAAAGAAATTTCTACACGTGTAGTTTCTCCAACAACCCCTTTAACACTGCTTTTGAAGTTGGATTTTTTATCAATAGAAGTTGCTTCAACTGAATTGTCACCGGCTTTAAGCGCAACGATAACCGGGGTATCCGCTTTTAATTGAATAATCTTTGGAGAAGCATTTAATTTAACACTGCAATCCAGGTCAGCAGTAAAAGTTCCTTTGGGTGCACCACCACCTTTTATCTCCGTTTTTGGTGCTTTCGCAGGAGGCTGCGAGGATATTATTTTCGATGTTACTACTAAAAGTAAAAAAAATACGGTTGTTTTTTTCAACATTAGAATTATGTGGTTAAAAGATACATCTAAATTCCAATGCTCTAAAGATAATAGATTACAAGGATGTAGCGGCTAAAAAACACAACTATTTTTTCCTGTTTTTAACTAAACCTGTTTCTGTACAATGAAATATGAATTAGTTTATTATTTTTACAGCCTAATTATTCAATAGTGCTTTGTCTTTTTTAAAAGAAAATATCAAATTGTCTCTGAGCGCTATTCGTAGTCAGCTCTTGCGAACATCTCTTACTGTATTGATTATTGCCATTGGTATCACTTCCCTGGTAGGCACTCTGACTTCTATTGACGCCTTAAAATCTTCTATTAACAGCAACTTTGCAAGCATGGGTGCAACCACCTTTACAATTCGCAACAGGGAAATGAGTATTCGTATTGGTGACAATGGAAAAAGACCCAAAGCTTTTAAAAACATTACCTATCAAGAGGCACTTCGTTTCAAAAAAGAATTCAGTTTCCCTGCAGTCACTTCTCTCTCTACTTTCGCATCCGGCGCTGTAACAATGAAGTATCTATCAAAAAAAACCAATCCTAATATGCGTGTATTAGGGAGTGATGAAAATTATATGATCACTTCAGGTTATGAGCTCGAAAAAGGACGAAACTTTTCCCCTCAGGAAGTTCAATTTGGTGCAAATGTGGCCATTGTTGGGAAAGATATCGTGGATGCATTGTTTACAGAGAAAGAAGATCCTCTTGATAAAATTATTAGTATTGGAAATGGAAAATATAAAATTGTGGGTATTTTAAAATCCAAAGGGAACAGTATTGGATTTAGCGGTGATAAACAAGCCATCCTTACTTTAAATAATGTAAGACAATATTTCTCAACACCCAATATGACCTTCACCATTAGTGTCATGTGTAGCGATTCTCAATTAATGGAAGCTGCAATAGGAGAAGCTACAGGGGCTTTTCGTGTTATAAGAAAATTAAACACGAAATCTAAAGATAATTTTGAAATCACTAAAAGCGACAACCTCGCCTCTATGCTGATTGAGAATATGAGTATGGTAACATTAGGAGCAACTTTTATTGGCATCATAACACTTATGGGAGCAGCTATTGGATTAATGAATATTATGCTTGTCTCTGTTTCTGAACGTACACGGGAAATAGGCATAAGAAAAGCCGTTGGAGCCACAAAAAAAGTTATTCGCAGTCAGTTTTTAGTGGAAGCCTTGGTTATCTGTCAGCTCGGTGGACTACTAGGAACAATCCTGGGAATAGCTATCGGCAATCTAATGGCTCTTTTATTCGGAATTAGCTTCATCATACCCTGGATATGGATATTCATGAGCATTATTTTATGTTTTTTTGTAGGGACCATATCCGGAATATATCCGGCTATCAAAGCTTCCCAACTGGATCCGATCGAAGCATTAAGATTTGAATAAATCTGAATAACTATTCCTTATTTTTCGTATCCACTAAAATGGTAACGGGACCATCATTTAATAGTTCCACTTTCATATCGGCTCCAAATTCTCCGGTTTGAATTGTTCTTCCCAGCTGATTTTGAATATGAGTTATTAATTGTTGATAAACAGGGATCGCAAATTCAGGTTTGGCGGCTTTAATATAAGATGGCCGGTTCCCTTTTCTAGTAGACGCATGCAGTGTAAACTGCGAAACAAGAAGTACATCACCTTCTATCTCTTTTAAGGATAAATTCATTATTCCACTTCTATCATTGAATATTCTCAAATTGACAATTTTTGAGCTCAACCATTCAATATCATCTTTATTGTCAGTCTCCTCTATTCCAACAAAAACCAATAATCCACAGGCGATAAAGCTTTTAACTTTTTCATTGATTGTAACAGATGCTTTTGAAACACGCTGGATGACAACTCTCATAAGTTATATAACTAATTTAATATTCGGTTTGTAATTCTTCTCCTTTCATGATTCCAAGGTAGGTATTGTACCTGGAAGGAGCTATTTTTCCTTCATTTACTGCTCTAATGATTGCACAATGCGGTTCATTGATATGCAAACAATTATTGAATTTACAGTTCATTTTTAAAGCACGCATTTCGGGAAAATAATCTGCTATCTCTTCTTTCTCCATATCAACAAGCCCTAACTCTTTTATTCCGGGGGTATCAATTATAAAACCACCATATTCCAAAGGATGCATTTCTGCAAAAGTGGTAGTATGCTTTCCTTTAAAATGTGTATCCGATATTTTTCCAACACGCAGATTTAAATGTGCATCCATTGCATTTACAAGTGTTGATTTCCCTACTCCTGAATGCCCCGCAATTAAAGTGATATTATCTTTGGATAGTTTTTTCAGCAAATCAATACTGTCTTTTTCTGTTGCCGAAATTTTATAACAGGGGTAACCGATGTCTTTATAGATAGCCATAAAATTGTCGATTTCCTTTGTCAGATCCACATTGTCATTAAACAGATCTGCTTTGTTAAAAAACAAGGTAGCAGGAATATGATACGCTTCAGCCGTCACTAAAAAACGATCTATGAAGCCATGAGAAGTGCGAGGCTGCGCCAATGTTGCAATTAAAAAAGCCTGATCAATATTAGAAGCCAGGATATGGGATTGTTTGGATAAATTAATTGATTTTCGAATGATATAGTTTTTGCGCTCCGCTATTGTATGAATCACACCTTTACCATCAGATTCTACCTCAAAGGATACATGATCCCCGACAGCAACAGGATTGGTTGATTTGATATCCTTTGTTCTAAACACTCCTTTAATACGGCATTCCAGGATATGATTGGATTCATCAAGAATCGTATACCAGCTACCTGTTGACTTTAAAACAACACCATTCATTGATCATTTTTTGTTTTAACCTTTTTTACAGCATCAAATTTATCAAAAAGAATTAGCTTTGCTAAACAAAAGAAAGGGTGAGTCATGTCTATAAAGGTAAATAACATAACCAAAGTATATGGCCAGCAAACTGCATTAAACAATGTATCATTTGAAGTGAACACAGGTGAAATTGTTGGTTTTCTGGGTCCAAACGGTGCGGGTAAATCAACGATGATGAAAATACTGACTTGTTTTATCCCGCAAAGCTCGGGAACAGCATCTGTTTATGGTTTTGATGTGAATGAAGAAAGCCTGGAGGTTCGTAAAAATGTAGGTTATTTGCCAGAACATAATCCCCTTTACCTGGATATGTTTGTGAAGGAATATCTAGAATTTATTGCTGGTTTGCATCATATAAAGAATATTAAAAGCCGTGTTACCGATATGATTGAGATGACCGGCCTGCAGATAGAACAAAAAAAGAAAATAGGAGCCTTGTCTAAAGGATACCGGCAACGTGTCGGTTTGGCACAAGCATTAATACATGATCCCCACGTATTGATTCTCGATGAACCAACCACCGGATTGGATCCTAATCAATTGGCTGAAATCAGGAACCTCATTCTAACTATAGGAAAACAAAAAACGGTGATGTTATCCACCCATATCATGCAGGAAGTTGAAGCCATCTGTAACCGTGTAATCATCATCAATAATGGACAAATTGTTGCAAATGAAACAACCAGTGTCTTACAGAATTCTCAGGTCCAAAACAAACAGGTAGTTACCGTTGAATTTGATAAGGTTATTGCTTCCGAAGCTTTAAAGACCATTCCTAATATTGTTGATATTGTTCATATAAATGGAAACATCTGGCGATTGATCACACATATAGAGTCAGATATTCGACCTGCTATTTTTCAGTTTGCAGTTCAAAATAATGCTGCTATTCTCACACTTCATAAAGAAGAACAACGCCTGGAAGATGTATTTAAACATCTCACCCAATAAAGATCTTCGATCACCTTTCCTTTTTGATGTGAATACAAATCTATTCACTGAATCAAGGTGCATGGATTTATTTCATCACATTATACTCTATCTTAATTAATTATTGTATTTTAGCGCTCGTTAAAAAACTTTAAACAATTCTTAATAATATGGGATATTTATTTACCTCTGAATCTGTGTCGGAAGGACATCCGGATAAAGTAGCAGATCAAATTTCAGATGCACTAATTGATAACTTTCTAGCATTTGATCCAAATTCAAAAGTAGCCTGCGAAACCCTTGTTACAACTGGACAGGTAGTGCTTGCAGGTGAAGTAAAATCAAAAGCATATTTAGATGTACAAACAATTGCCCGTGATGTAATCAAAAAAATTGGCTACACGAAAAGTGAATATATGTTTGAGGCAAATTCCTGTGGTGTGTTTTCTGCGATTCACGAACAG
>CAZMRM010000164.1:0-8344 GCA_964568515.1 uncultured Chitinophaga sp.
GCTACGGATGCCGATGTAGATGGGATGCACATCCGTCTTTTGATAATGACATTTTTTCTTCAGTTTTTTCCGGATCTGGTAAAGAACGGACACGTGTATATTCTTCAAACACCCTTGTTCCGTGTGCGTAATAAAAAAGAAACAATTTATTGTTATAGCGAAGAAGAAAAAAGGGCTGCCATGGCAAAATTAGGTGCAAAACCCGAAATCACCCGATTTAAAGGACTTGGAGAGATATCTCCTGATGAATTTAAATTATTTATAGGTAAAGACATTCGTAAAGACCCTGTAATTGTTGGCAAGGACACTACGATCTACAACATGTTAAACTATTTTATGGGTAAAAATACACAGGAACGTCAGGACTTTATTATTGAAAATTTGGTGGTAGAAAAAGATGTATTGGAAGACCAGGCAGTAGCATAAGTAATAGCTTGTGATTTGAAAATTGAAAAACGTATGAGCGAAGAAAATATAAATGAAGAATTGAATAGTGGTGAAGAATTGCACAATGTAATTCATGTTTCAGGAATGTATCAGAATTGGTTCCTGGATTATGCATCCTATGTAATTTTGGAGCGTGCAGTTCCGTATGTGGAAGATGGCCTTAAACCTGTTCAACGCAGGATCCTTCATTCAATGAATGATCTGGATGATGGGCGTTATAATAAAGTAGCGAACATTGTAGGACACACCATGAAATATCATCCCCATGGTGATGTGAGTATTGTGGATGCTTTAGTAGGATTAGGGCAGAAAGATCTGTTGATTGATACACAAGGTAATTGGGGAAATATTTTAACCGGTGACCGTGCTGCAGCGCCTCGTTACATTGAAGCCCGTTTATCAAAATTTGCACTTGAAGTAGTTTTCAATCCAAAGACCACCAACTGGCTTGCAAGCTACGATGGAAGAAATAAGGAACCCCAAACATTGCCTGTAAAATTTCCTTTGTTACTGGCGCAAGGGGTAGAAGGGATTGCTGTTGGTTTAGCATGTAAAATGTTACCCCATAATTTTAATGAGTTATGTGATGCTTCCATCGCGGTACTGCGTGGTAAGTCTACCAGTATTCTTCCCGATTTTGCAACCGGGGGAATGGCCGATTTCTCCAACTATAATGAAGGAATGCGTGGCGGACGTATTCGTGTACGTGCTAAAATATCACAGTTAGACAAGAAAACATTGGTCATCAATGATATTCCTTATGGTACAACAACAGGATCTTTAATTGATACCATCGTTGCTGCCAATGATAAGGGCAAAATAAAAATTCGTAAAGTAGAAGATAATACTGCTGAAAACGTTGAAATTGTTATTCATCTTGTACCCGGGATCTCTCCCGACAAAACCATTGATGCATTATACGCCTTTACCGATTGTGAAGTGTCCATTGCACCCAATGCTTGTATAATAGAAAATGACAAGCCTAAATTTATTGGTGTAAATGAAATACTGAGATTATCCACCCATCAGACACTGAATCTGTTAAAAAGAGAGTTGGAGATTGAGAAGGCGGAATTGCAGGAATCTTATATGTTTGCTTCCCTTGAAAAGATATTCATTAAAGAAGAGATGTATATTGAATTTAAAAATTATTCGGACAGACCAACTTTATACGAATATTTGGGCAGTAGATTTTCAAAGTACAAGAAACAGTTTATTCGTGCCATAACAGAGGAGGATTATGAAAAGCTGACACAGATCCCTATGATCCGTATCACCCGTTTTGATTCAGCAAAGGCAGATGAAAAAATGAAGGCAATTGATGCACGTATCAAAGAAATTGATCATCATTTACTTCATCTCACAGATTATGCGGTTGAATATTTTAAAAATTTAAAAAAGAAATATGGCAGTGGCCGTGAACGCAAAACAGAAATAAAATCATTTGAAACCATTATTGCTTCAAGTGTTGTTATTGCCAATGAGCGTTTGTATGTGAACAGGGATGAAGGTTTTGCCGGTTACGGCTTAAAAAAGGATGAGTTCATCAGTGAATGTTCCGATATTGATGACATTATTGTTTTTCGTAAAGATGGATCTTTACAGGTGAGTAAAGTTCAGGAAAAGGCTTTTGTTGGAAAAGATTTAATTCACATTGCTGTCTTCAAGAAAAATGATGAAAGAACCATTTACAATATGATTTACCGCGATGGTAAATCAGGCAGTGTATTCATGAAACGCTTTCCTGTAACAGGAGTGACACGAGACAAACAGTATGATTTAACAAAAGGGACAAAAGGCTCTGAAGTACTTTATTTTTCAGCTAATCCCAACGGTGAAGCTGAGATTGTGGAAATACAGTTAAGACCTTTACCTGGCTTGAGAAAAGTTCAGTGGGAACTTAACTTTTCGGAACTAGCGGTTAAAGGACGTAATTCCATGGGCAACGTGGTTACAAAATACCCGGTTAAAAAAATTGAGCTCAAGCAAAAAGGTGTTTCAACACTAGGCGCACGTGACATCTGGTTTGATGAAACGGTAAAAAGGCTGAATACAGATAAAAGAGGAATGTTCTTGGGAAGTTTTGGAGCAGCTGATAAGATTCTGACCTTTATGCAAAGCGGGCATTATAAAATTACAGGCTTTGATCTGGCCACTCATTTTGATGAAGATATGATCATTATCGAAAAGTTTGATACGAATAAACCTGCAACCGCAATTTATCTGGATGGTGAGAGTAAAACGTATTTTGTAAAACGTTTCCTGATTGAACCGACGGATAAAAAGACATTGTTTATTGGAGAGACAGAAGGTTCTAGGCTGGAATTGGTGACAACAGAAAAAACACCGGTTGTAGAACTGAAGTTCAATAAAGTGAAAGATAAAGAATTACCGGACGAACAAATCAATCTGGTTGATTTTATTGCCGTGAAAGGACTCAAAGCAAAAGGCAATAAATTATCCTTTAGCAAAATAAAAGATATTAAACTATTGCCTCCTGTTGAAGTACCAATTGAGGAAGAAATGTTGGAAGAATTTGAAGAAAGTGGTTTATCTCCATTGGAAGCACTAAAAAAATCAAATGTGCCTGAAAAGAAAAATGAAAAAAATGTACTCTCTATTGATCAGCAAATAAATGCAGAAATAAAACTTCCATCAGAAGAAAAAAAGAAAAAGAAAAAGTCGAAAGATGGTGAATCACAAACGGAATTAGAGTTATAATTTATAATGAAAGTGAGGGCTTATTTTTAATAAAACATCGATCTTAAATCATTGAGTCATCGTATAAAACTGCACATTTATTGCACGTAGTTTTTTTCTGAACGATAATAGAACTTAAAAAATTCAATTACGTTAAACTTTGCCAAAACCCGGATTTTATGATCAAAAAAATTACTAAAAGTCTTTTACTTTTTTTAATCCTGTCATTTTTCTCCAATCAAATCCATGCACAATCAGTAGGTGGGGTAACCACTGGTGCAAAAGACTTTTGTTCAACAACCAATTCAGGATTCGTTTCCGTTACAGGTTATAAAACAACCATTTTATTTTGGCAGACTTCCACAGATGGCGGAATTACCTGGGTGAACAATTCAAATAAATTACCCAATCAAACTTACTTTAATCTTGCTCAAACAACCTGTTTCAGAGCAGTTGTTCAGGATGGAGCTTTTCCTCCTGATACCTCCACTCAAGTATGTATCACCATTTATAAGCCTGCAGAGGCAGGTACAATCATAGGAGGAGGTACTTTTTGTGCAAGCGCACCTGCCGGAATACTTTCCGTTACTGGAAATATAGGTACGGTTGCCTATTGGCAATATTCAGAAACAAACGGTACTACCTGGATCAACATTCCCAATTCCACAACAACAGAAAATTATCCTTCTCTTACGAAGGACAGACTTTACAGGGTGATCGTTGAAAATGGAGCAGCTTGTAAAAAGGATACTTCAGCTACTGTTGCTTTTGTAATCAGTCAGTCAACGGTTGCAGGAAGTATAGCCGGTGCAACCAATGTTTGTGCAGTAAACAATAATGGAACATTAACTGTATCCGGAAACACAGGAGCGATTTTGGGATGGCAATCATCAATAAACAGCGGAGCCAGCTGGCAACCCATCTCCAACACCACCACGTCTCAGAGCTATTTGAATTTAACGGTTACTACCTGGTATCGTGCTATCGTTAAAAATGGTGGTTGTGCGACAGATACAACCGCAACAGCGGTTATTAACGTTAGTCCTGTTACTATTCCCGGCAATTTAACAGGAGGCGGAAGTTTTTGTGGAAATATAGCCTCAGGAACTTTGATATTAAGTGGAAATAATGGAACAATTCAATATTGGGTAACTTCTGTTGATAGTGGTGCCACCTGGATGCAACTATCCAATATCTCAAATACTTATAATTATTCAAATGTACCGGTGACAACTTGGTATGGTGTGGTTTCAAAGAGCGGCGGATGCCCTGCAGATACTTCCCAAATTGCCAAAGTAAATGTAGCAGCACAAACTGTTGCAGGAACGTTAGGGGCAGATAAATCGATCTGTTATGCAGCAGGACCGGATACACTAAGGTTAACGGGCAAAATTGGCGATGTATTGAACTGGCTGCAATCAACCAACAGTGGTACTACCTGGAAGGTGATTTCAAATAAAACAGATTCTTTAATTTATAGTGGATTAACGCAAACTACCTGGTATACCGCTATTGTAAAAAGCGGGCAATGTCAAACGGATACTGCAATAGCTATAAAAATTACAGTGTTTCCTAAAACACCTGTGGATGCCGGAGTCTGGGCTACAATCACAGAAGGCCAATCAGTAACGCTGACAGGCAGCGGAAACGGAATACCAGAATGGACACCGGCAACTGGACTAAGTGATGCTTTTATTTTCAACCCTATTGCTAAACCGGAGGAGACAACTACTTACACACTTTCTTTAACAGATGTAAACAATTGTATAAGCACCGATACAGTAACCATCAATGTTTTAAAATTAAAATACGATGGAAAAATAACGAATTTATTCACACCCAATGATGATGGAGTAAATGATACCTGGTACATACAGGACATTCAAAGATTTCCCGACAATGAAGTGTTTGTTTACAATATTTACGGACAAGAAGTATTTACCAAAAAGGGATATATGAACGATTGGAAAGGAACCTACAATGGAAGCGAGTTACCAGATGGCACGTATTATTATGTGCTGAAATTTGAGAATTCGGATGTCGTATTCAAAGGCTCTGTTGATATTTTAAGAAATAAATAATTCATTAGCCCTTTTGTGCCCATGAAAAAGATATACCTGCTTTTTATTTTTGTAATATTTACTTTGCTTTCCCATGCACAGCAAATTGGGATGTACAGTCATTACTACTTTAAGCCAATGGTTTATAATCCTGCCTTTACAGGTGCTGATGAAGGGATTAGTGCCATGATCATCAGCAGAAATCAATGGAGCGGCTTTAAAGGTGCACCACAGCTTAATATTTTTACCCTTGACGGAAATATCCATAACAAAGCCGGCCTTGGATTACAATTGATCAGCGACAGAAAAGGCCTAAGCAACCGCATAGGTGGTAATGTATCCTACTCTTATCGTTTTATGATCAATGAAGAGGCGTATTTTGCCCTTGGAGTTTCGGCAGGTGTCATCAATCAAACCATCGATTATTCAAAAGCCATACTTGAAAATAATTCGGATCCTGCTTTGTTCAATACTGTTGAAAATACAATCGTATTGGATGCAAATGCTGGACTGGCATTTAAATGGAAAGGGCTGGACATTGGTGTTGCTGTCCCGCAATTGGCCGGTAATAAAGTAAATTATTTGGACAATGAAGATGTTCGTTCTTATTATACACAGACACGGCATTACATGGGCTCCGTCAAATACAAAATCCCTGTATCAGAAGATTTAGGATTATCGGTTACTCCGCTTGCATTGGTTCGTTATTTACCAAATACACCGATACAGTATGATGGGACGTTAATGATCGGCTGGCAGGATAAAATATGGCTGGGAGGAACTTACAAAAGTGATTATGCAGTAGGACTAAATGCAGGAGTAACGATTCATCAAAAATTATCAGTTGGGTATTCTTATGATTACATCATTGGAAAAATAGGAACTTATTCGGGTATGAGTCATGAACTGATGATTAGTTTCCGTTTTGGAAGCAAAAAAGAAGAAACAGTGGTTGAGAAACCGGCTCAGCAAAATAATGAGAAAACCGAAAAGAGCAAAGGAAAAATATTTGTAAATAAGATATACGAAAGCCGTATGGATAGTCTGCAACAGCAAATTGACAGTTTGCAGAAACATATTAATGGTGTTCAAAGTAATGTGAATACTATGAAAAACAGCATTAACAGAGTACAGGACCATGCCGATACATTACAGAAAAATGTGGATACGCTTCAAAAGCATTTAAGAGAAAGCGAGGAGAGAATTAAAAAATTATCTGAAAAACTGGATGAACAAAAAAATCAGGTAGTGCCTGTTTCTGAAAATAAGAATAGCGAAGCAATAGAATCCAATAAAAACAAGGTAATGGTGGATGGTATCTGGTTCGTTAAAAATAAAACAAAAGATTTCCAGGATGAAACGAATCACGAACCACAAAAAGGATTTTATGTAATTGTTGGAACATTTATATACCGGGATTTAGCCGTTGCAGAATCCAAACGGTTCCATGAAAAAGGATTTAAAACAGCAAATTGGGTATACTACAATAATAAAAAATTCAATTATGTGTATTTGGAAAGGATCTTAAGTAAGGAAGAAGCTTTAAAACATGCCAAAGATATTCGTGCTACCGGAATTAAAGATGTATGGGTACAGGAATTAATAAAGGAATCCAATTCAAAATCAAAATAAAGGAGCTATTCAATCCAATGAGTTTCGCGTTACCCAGGATTTGTACCCAACAAGTGCCATTTCCCATTTTTTGAGTTTTGTAAGATCCCGATTGTAATATTTAGGTAGCAAAATCCGGTTCAATTTGGCTAAAAAACGAAAAATTAGCTTTTTCATAGAGAAGTTTGGTTAGGAACTATTGCAAATTTAATTGAAATTAGTATCTTTGCAGCTCTAAAATTTAAAAATACAAAAATGAAAGCAGGAATTCACCCAGAAAACTACCGTTTAGTGGTATTCAAAGATATGAGTAATGATTACGCATTCCTTACAAAGTCTTGCGTTGAAACAAAAGAAACAATTAAATGGGAAGATGGAAATGAATATCCAGTGGTAAAACTGGAGATCTCTCACATGTCTCATCCTTTCTATACTGGTAAAGTAAAATTGGTAGATACAGCAGGACGTGTGGATAAATTCCGTACCCGTTACGCTAAAAAAGAAGGAAAATAGTCTGTTCCTTAGGAGATACAAAAAAGGGACGTTGATCATGATCAACGTCCCTTTTTTATTTAGCAGTTTACAACATGCGCCATCCATAGAAATAATTTGATACTTATTAATAAAAATCCTACTTTTGGATCGCTTTAAATCTTAAACAATTACTTTATGAATATACATGAATATCAAGGTAAAGCTCTATTGAAAAGCTTTGGTGTAGCCATACAGGAAGGTATCATTGCCGATACACCTGAGCAAGCAGTAGAAGCGGCTAAAGAACTACAAAAACAAACAGGTACCGGCTGGTGGGTTGTGAAATCCCAAATTCATGCTGGCGGACGCGGAAAAGGGAAGATTGTAGGTACAGAGCAAAATGGTGTTGCACTGGCAAAATCATTGGATGCAGTAAAAACCATTTCTACAAATATTCTTGGTAAAAATCTGGTAACCTTACAAACAGGTGAAAAAGGTAAGAAAGTAAGTAAAGTATTAATTGCGCAGGATGTATATTATCCCGGTGAAACTCCGACAAAAGAATTTTATATCAGCGTATTATTAGACCGTGCAAAAGGTCGTAACACCATCATGTATTCAACAGAAGGAGGAATGGATATTGAAACTGTTGCACATGATACCCCACATTTGATATTTAAAGAAGAAATTGATCCTAAAATTGGATTACGCGATTTCCAATGCCGTAAAATCGCTTTTAACCTTGGGTTAAGCGGTGAAGCATTCAAACAAATGACAAAATTTGTTGCAGCTTTGTATAAAGCCTATGAAGCAACCGATTCGTCCATGTTTGAAATTAATCCTGTTCTAAAGACTTCCGATAACAAAATCATTGCTGTAGATTCAAAAGTTGCATTGGACGGAAATTCATTGTTCCGTCATCCTGAACTGGCAGCTCTGCGTGATAAATCTGAAGAAGATCCTACTGAAGTAGAAGCAGGTGAGTATGGGTTGAATTATGTGAAACTGGATGGAAATGTAGGTTGTATGGTTAATGGTGCAGGATTAGCAAT
>CAZMRM010000165.1:0-8342 GCA_964568515.1 uncultured Chitinophaga sp.
TGCCAATACACTGAGAAGTGATGTGGAGCTGTTACAAGCCGGTTATCCTGTATTTGACAAAAGTGAATATCTGGAAGCAATGGTATCACCGGTGTTTTTTGGAAGTGCTGTAAATAATTTTGGTGTACGGGAATTACTGGATGCCTTCATCCAAATTGCACCACATCCAAGAGGCAGAATGACTGACAAAACGCAAGTAGAACCTAACGATAAAAATTTCAGCGGCTTTATCTTTAAGATTCATGCCAACCTGGATCCCAAGCATCGCGACCGTATTGCATTTTTACGAATTGTCTCCGGAAAATTTGAACGCAATACCAATTATTTTCATGTACGTGAAAACCGTAGTATGAAATTTTCAAATCCTACAGCATTTATGGCTCAGGATAAAAATGTGGTGGATGAAGCGTATCCCGGCGATATCATTGGATTATACGATAGCGGTAATTTTAAAATAGGTGATACACTTACACAAGGTGAAAAATTTAATTTTAAAGGCATTCCACAATTCTCACCCGAATTATTCAAATATGTGGTGAATACCGATCCCTTAAAAACCAAACAACTGAATAAAGGTTTGGAACAATTAACAGATGAAGGTGTAGCCCAACTTTTTACAAAGAAAACCGATAACCGCAAAGTTCTTGGTACAGTAGGGGCACTTCAATTTGAGGTGATCCAACACCGTTTAAAAAGTGAATACTCTGCCAGCTGTAATTTTGAACACCTCTCTCTTTACAAAGCCTGCTGGATCAGCTGTAAGGACAAGAAAAAACTACAAGAGTTTATTTTTGAAAAAGCACATCACATGGCCATTGATAAGGAAGACAGACCTGTATTTCTTGCCGAGTCGGCATGGGCATTACAAATGGCGGAAGAAAAAAATCCGGATATCAGGTTCCATTTTATTTCCGAATTTAAAGACGAATAAGTGATACCGGAATTAACATTTTTTGACAATCGCTAAAACTGCAAATGCTTAATTTTATGTGTCTATAAAAAGTCCATGCAAATTAAAGTTTTTCCATTTCTTTTGATGCTGATCCTGCTATTTTCTTTTCAGGCAAAAGCACAATCACCCGACTTATCTGTTACTATCAAAGAACCCATTGTCAATAAAATACTGACTGCAATTGGAGATATCAAAGGCAACTCCTACTACTCTTTCATGTTTATGGAAGGCACTTACGAATGGAAGCTCATTCATCCACGCATTCAATTACATTATGGATATGCAGATTTTGTTACGGATGCAAAAGTAACCATCGGCAAATTCGGCTACACGATGCACGTGGTTGGAAACGTTGAAGTGTGTTATGAGCCTCAAACCAATTTGATCTATGTAGAAATAACAGAAGCTAAGTTCCCGTTAAACCTCCTGCTTCTCGGCAAATTAAAGCATGTAAAAGATGTAGACATCGCTCACTATTTTGAAACACCTTTTGTATTTGAAGGCCCATTAACCGTTGGTACCGAATTTAACTTTCCTATGCCCGATAATACACTGGCAACAGTATATGCTCACGCATTGAGCTGTGACTTAAAAGTAGAAGAACAACAAATTACCGTAAATACCGAAGTGGAATTTGTGAACAAAAAAGTAACCACACTTCCGGCCAAATAAATTTTAATTTTACAAACCGATCTTTATACAAACGACCATGAAAAATAGCTACAAAAATTTAATAATCCTTCTGCTCTGCTTTTCAACATTTTTTGTAAAAGCCGCAACACCCGAGGGACACGATATAAGGTTAAGAGTAAAAGGATTTAAGGAAGGAAGTACAGTCATACTTGCTTATTATTATGGTGATAAACAATACATCAAAGATTCATCAAAGGTAGGCCCTGATGGCTATGTAGAATTCAAGGGCGAAGAAAAATATCCTCAGGGCATATACACCATTATTCCCAGCTCCAAAAAAACATTTGACCTGGTGATGGACGAAAACCAGCATTATTCCATCGAATCCGATACAATGGATTACATTCAACACATGAAAATAAAAGGTTCTGAAGAAAATAGCTTTATTTATTCCTATCAAAAATTTATTGCCAAACAACAAAAACTCGTAGAACCATTACGAGCGGAATATAAAAAGGTAAAGGACAAGGATTCCATTAAAGCAATATCCGAAAAAATCAATGCGATTGATAATGAGGTCAGGAATTACAAAAGAGAGTTTATAAAAAAGAATGCCGACAGTTTCGTGGCAAAATTTTTTACAGCAATGGAAGAGCCCGTTATTCCGGAAGCACCTTTATTGCCCAATGGAAAAAAAGATTCCCTGTTTCCTTATCATTATTACAAAACCCATTTTTTTGATAACATTGATTTTAGCGACGACCGGCTTTTACGTACTCCTTTGTTTCATCCCAAAGTAAAACAGTACATGGAAAAAATGACGCCTCAGATGCCTGATTCCATTAATGTTTCCGCAGACTATCTTATTGAAAAATCCCGTAACAATCCGGAGGTCTTTAAATGGATGGTGTATTGGCTCACCTACACCTATGAAAGCTCTCAAATTATGGGGATGGATGCTGTATTTGTACACCTGGTAGATAAGTACTATGCGACCCACCAGACGTATTGGACGGACTCCAGCCAATTGGCTAAAATTATTGAACGGGCATGGCTTCTTAAACCCATTCTTATTGGAAAAAAAGCACCGGCTATCACCATGTTTGATTCTGCCGGTAAAACCATTCCGTTGTATGATGTAAAAGCCGAATACACAGTCGTTATTTTCTGGGATCAGGATTGTGGACATTGCAAAAAAGAAATTCCGGTTCTACTCGAACTGTACAACAATAAGCTCAAACCAATGGGTATAGAAGTGTATGGAATTGCTTCAGAAAATAAGGAAAAAGAATGGAAGCAATTTATAAAAGAACATAAACTCCATTGGATCAATGTACATCAGCCGGATGATTACAAGCGTGCCGTCACCAAAAAAATTTATGATATTTACAGTACGCCTTTTATTTATTTACTGGACGAAAATAAGATCATCAGGGCAAAACACATTGCAGCCGAGCAACTTGGCGACTTTATCGATATCCTTGAAAAAGAAAAACAGGACAATAAAAAACAATAATTTATATCATTCTGAATGAACACAGGATAAGAAAAACGAAGGATGCAACCATCTTTCACTTTTTTTATTCCTGTTTAAACAACTGGCATTTTTTGTGTGGCAGGCGACAACCTTGCTACCTTTAACCTATTTAAAATAATGTTTAACTTTACTTTCATCAACTAAAAATAACTTATGAGGATTTTGTATAAAAACATTCTGCCCGTTTTATTTTTCGTCTCTTCTTTTAATGCTTTTGCGGGTCCCCCTGAAGGTCATGAAATCAAAGTAATTGTAAAAGGGTTTAAAGAAGGAAGCACCTGTATCCTTGGTAACTATTATGGAGACAAACAATACATCAAGGATTCTGCAAAAGTAGGTCCTAAGGGAGAGATGCTATTTAAAGGTAATGACAAGTATCCGCAAGGTGTTTACTTCATTCTTCCCGACAGTAAAAAATATTTTGATATCATCATGGATGCCGATCAGCATTTTACCATTGAAACGGATACCACGGACTACATCAAATACATGAAGGTGAAATCTTCAGAAGAAAATTCCTTTTTCTTTGATTATCAGCGCTTCATTACTACTCAGCAAAAAATGGCAGAACCGCTACGGGCCGAGCTTAAAAAAGTAAAAGATAAAGATTCCACCAAAACCATTTCCGATCAACTAAGCAAAATTGACAATGAAGTGTTAACCTATAAAAAGAATTTTGCAAAGTCGCATCCGCAAACCTTTATTGCAAAGTTATTTACTGCCATGGAAGATCCGGCTATTCCGGAAACACCCACACTTCCGAATGGCCAGAAAGATTCTTTGTTCCCTTACCGTTATTATAAAGCTCATTTTTTTGATAACATTGATTTTAGTGATGAACGACTGTTGTACAGTCCGGTGTTTCATCCTAAGATCAAGCAGTACATGGAGAAAATGACAGTTCAACTTCCAGACTCGATCAATGTGGCTGCAGATTATGTAGTAGAAAAAGCACGTGTCAATCCTGAAATTTTTAAGTATGTGGTGTACTGGTTGACTCTCAATTATGAGAGTTCAAAAATCATGGGAATGGACGCCATATTTGTTCACATGGTTGAAAAATATTATGCTACCAATCAGGCTTATTGGGTGGATTCGGCTCAATTGTATAAGATCACCAACAGGGCCTATCAGCTGAAGCCTATTTTATTAGGTAAAAAAGCACCTCCGATCACAATGATTGATACTACCAATAAAGTAATCTCTTTATATGATGTGAAAGCAAAATATACGGTGGTTATTTTTTGGGATGCAGAGTGTGGACACTGTCAGAAAGAGGTCCCAAAGCTAAAAGAACTGTATGACAGTAAATTAAAGGCCATGGGTATTCAGGTATATGCTATTGCTACGGAAGACAAAGTCAAAGAATGGAAGAAATTCATTGTTGATCACAAACTAAATTGGATCAACGTGCATCAGCCGGATGATTATAAGCGTGCTGTTACCAAAAAAATATATGACATCATCAGTACACCTTATATTTATTTACTGGATGAGAATAAGGTCATTAAAGCAAAGCACATTGATGTAGAGCAATTAGGTAACCTGATTGATGCTTTTGAAAAAGACAAGAAAGAGAAAAAATAAACCTTCGGATTTTTATCCGGCAGGGCAAGTTTGAAGTCTTTCAGACTTGTGAGAATTGTAAGAAATATAATAAAAAGCCCGGCATGTTGCCGGGCTTTTTTATATGAAGAAGATATGACCTTAATCTACTCTGTTAGCATGATGATGAGGGCTTTGTTTGCGTTTTTCATCAGCAAGTGCCTCTGCCATTGCTTTTCCAATATCAGCAGGCGAATCAACCACAATGATTCCGCATTCGCGCATAATTTTCTTTTTTGCTTCAGCTGTATCATCTGCTCCACCAACGATTGCACCGGCATGACCCATGGTACGGCCTTTAGGTGCCGTTTCACCGGCAATAAAGCCAACTACAGGTTTACGGTTACCATCCGCTTTGATCCAGCGTGCTGCATCGGCTTCCAGGCTGCCACCAATTTCACCGATCATGATGATACCGTGTGTTGCAGGATCCTGCATCAATAGTTCAACAGCTTGTTGAGTGGTTGTTCCAATGATTGGATCTCCTCCGATGCCAATGGCTGTTGTGATTCCAAGACCGGCTTTTACCGTTTGATCAGAAGCTTCATACGTTAATGTTCCTGATTTGGAAACAATTCCTACATTTCCTCTTTTGAATACGAATCCCGGCATAATGCCTACTTTCGCTTCTTCAGCAGAGATCACGCCCGGACAATTCGGTCCAATAAGGCGGCAGTCTGTGCCTTTTAAATATTCTTTAACCGCAATCATATCCCGCACAGGAATACCTTCTGTGATGCAGATGATCACTTTAATACCCGCTTCGGCCGATTCTAAGATGGCATCAGCAGCAAACGCGGGAGGTACAAATATAATCGATACATTAGCGGCAGCCTTTTCCACAGCATCTTTAACAGTGTTGAAAACCGGACGGTCCAAATGCGTAGTACCACCTTTACCAGGAGTTACACCACCCACAACGTTGGTTCCATACTCAATCATCTGTCCCGCATGAAAAGTACCCTCTGTACCGGTAAAACCCTGTACAATAACTCTTGATTGTTTATTAACTAATACACTCATATTATCGCTTTTAAATTTTGAGTCTGCTAAATTAAAGTTTTATGTGATTACTCCAAAGCATTTTGTGCCTTTTAAACATATTTCCTTTATTTTAAGCCATTTAAGGAATTAATTTTAATTGCCGGCTTGTTAAGCCCGATAAGGTTTGGTCATTTGGGTTTTTATTCTAATTTTGGCCTGCTAAACAAGTCATTTTGAATGTACAACCATTAAATACAGATACGATTGTAGCACTTGCTACCCCACAGGGAGTTGGTGCCATAGGGATCATACGGCTTTCAGGAGCCAAAGCGTTTGAAATCGGAAGTGCAGTATTTGCTGACAAAAATCTAAAAAAAAAGCAGCTTCAGAACTATGCTTCTCATACCATTCATTATGGTGTGATACAGGAAGAGGATATTATTCTTGATGAGGTGTTGATCAGTATTTTTAAGGCTCCTCATTCCTACACGAGTGAAAATACCATAGAAGTTTCCTGTCATGGTTCTTCTTTTATTCAGCAGCAGATCATACAGCTTTTTGTAAAACATGGTGCCCGGCTGGCACAGCAGGGAGAATTTACTCTGCGTGCTTTTTTAAATGGCAAGCTGGACCTGTCACAAGCAGAAGCGGTAGCCGACCTGATCGCTTCCAATTCTGCTACCTCTCACCAGGTAGCCATGCAACAAATGCGAGGCGGTTTTTCGAACAAAATTAAATTATTGCGTCAAAACCTTATCGACTTTGCTTCACTCATCGAACTGGAACTGGATTTTAGTGAAGAAGATGTGGAATTTGCCAATCGTACCGATTTGAAAAAGCTCGTCAACTCCATACAACGTATTGTTCAGCGCCTTATCGATTCCTTTGAAGTGGGCAATGTCATCAAAAACGGTATTCCCGTAGCGATCGTTGGTAAGCCCAATGCCGGCAAATCCACTTTATTAAATGTATTACTGGAAGAGGATCGTGCCATTGTATCCGATATACCAGGTACCACAAGAGATGTAATAGAAGATGAAGTAACGATAGAAGGTGTTCAGTTTCGTTTTATCGATACGGCGGGCATACGTGAAACCAATGACTTGATCGAATCCATTGGTGTTGAAAAAACATTTGAGCAACTTAAACTTTCAGCCATCGCCATCTATTTATTTGATGTACATGAAATAACAGCCGCTGAATTAAAATTGATCATAAAAGAAATAGAACCACATTTGTTCAATTCCCAATTGGTACTCATCGCCAATAAAATTGACAAAGAGGATATAGAATATACCAAGCGTGAATTTTCTATTTTCCCGGAGATCCTTTTCATATCAGCCAAAGAACGGATTGGCATAGATGAATTAAAAAAGCATCTGGTCCACTTATTTGATACCCGTACCGTTAATCTCACGGAAACCATCGTTACCAATGCCCGTCACGCCGAAGCATTGCGCCATACCAATGTGGCGCTCATCAAAGTACTGGATGGCCTCAGTCAAAATGTAAGCGGTGATTTTTTAGCAATGGATATACGACAGGCACTGCACCATCTCGGAACTATTACCGGTGAAATATCCAGCGATGATTTACTCGGAAATATATTTAGCAGGTTTTGTATTGGGAAGTAATCTGTTATAAAAGAACAGATACATTTCCGATACAAAACCAATAGCCACCTCCACTTTATCCACAAACAGGACCTTCCAGAGTTAATAAAATTTTCTAATTAATACTTGACTTTTACTATAACATTTGTACCTTCGTTGTACCTCAACGATCGGGGTACAAAATTTTAAGGCATAAGCCTTTTTTATTTGCACTTAAATTTTCTTAATTATTCTTATAACGTGTGATATGAGTTCAAACATTAGAATTAATAGGGTTTGCCAATTATGTGGGAAGGATTTTGTCGCTAAAACCACGTCTACACAGTATTGCGGACAAACTTGTTCTAAGCGGGCTTATAAAAAAAGAAAACGTGAGGAGCGTATTGAAGCCAGTAATTCAGAAACAGCCCGTAGGAAAAGTAGCATTGATGAAATAAAGCAAAAGGAGTTTCTGACGGTGCGTGATGCATCCATTTTATTGGATTGCTCTAAAAGAACCATTTATTACCTTATAGAGAGTGGTACCCTAAAGTCCAAGAACATGTCACAACGCTTAACCCGGATAGATCGTGCTGAAATCGACAAGCTATTTAAAAAGAAGAACGTTAAAATTGAGCAACCAAGAGTTTTAGCAAAATTCAAATACAAGTTGGAAGAATGCTATACTATAGGTGAGGTACAAAAGAAGTTTGGGGTTTCGGATGCTGCACTTAATAATATACTTAAACGCAAAGGAATTCCCAGATTAAAAAAAGGAAAGTTTGTATACGTCCCTAAGGTTGAAATTGACAAACTATTAACATAGGTTATCACAATTTGTGATAACCTACCATCATCACAAATTGTGATGATGAAATTTGAGGGCGCAAATTGCGATAGCAGAAACATAAATAACAAGTAGAATGGCAAAAACAACTTTTTTATGTTTCAGTTAAATGAAAAAGAAAGGGAAAACTTGAAATCACAAAATGTGATGTCAAATTGGGGCCGGATAATTTAAATAAAGTAACCATGACAG
>CAZMRM010000166.1:0-8296 GCA_964568515.1 uncultured Chitinophaga sp.
TAAAATAAGGCATTCATCGGTTTTTAAATTGCCTAAAGGATACAATTTGCTCGCTTCAAGAGATCTTGATAATACCGGTATCATCGTTATCGGTTCAAAAAAAAACAAATCATTTGCCTTTCAAAAATTTTCACCCGATTTGCAGCATGTTAAACAAAACGTGGTTGTTGCAAAAGAAAAGTTGCCAAAGAGAAATGATTTTTTAAGATTTATTACCACACAACACCAATCTTTTTTACTGGTGAGCGATAGTAGAAAAAGTAAAGCCACTACTGGTGTTTCTGCCTTGCAATTTTTTCCTGATCAACTGGAATTTTCAGATACTGCCACTTCTTTATTCCAGGTATCCGATAAAATCACAGGAATGACAAATTTTAAGCTGTCGAATGACAGTTCCAAAATTGTATTTTGTAATGCACTTGCTCCAAAAATAGGAAGGGATTTTTCTTATAAACAGCTGGTAACGGTTGAAGTATTTGATGCAAATTTGAAAAAATTGTGGAATGCCAGTTATGAAATGCCGTATATACAAGAAAAGATACGACTGCTGGATTATACCTTATCCAATGATGGAAAAGTGTATTTATCGGCAAAGGTATATGAAAAAGAAGGCCGAACCGAAGTCACAAAAAGCGGAGAGGTGAATTATCATTACGAGGTCCTTCTCCTGCAGAAAGAGGATAGAACACCTAAAAACTTTGTAATTGGTTTGGATGGCCGGTTTGCAACAGGTACTTACTTATTTGAAGATGCCAATAACAACATTGTTATTTCTGGTTTTTATTGTAAAAATTACAATGCACCGATTGATGGTGTATATACTATTCGCCTGGAATCTGCTGAAAACAGTATGCGTAAGATCAATGGCGGATATTATGAAATTCCGGCCCAATTGATCAAGGCAAATGCTACAGCCAGTGAAAAAAGAAAAATGGAAAAAAACGAGAGCAGAGGAAAGGACCTGGGAGTTTATAATCTGGAGATCAGAAATATTTATGTGACTTCAACTTCCGTAAAAATTATAGCCGAAGAATATTTTATCAATGAAACAACCGTATTCAATAACGGACAACGCTTTACCCGTCCCTATGGGACCTACCGGTGGATTTATGCCAACTCCTACGGACCTTATTCAGGAATTAATTATGGAAATCGTTTTCGTACCGAATATGATGTGTATGCCGATAACATTTACATCTTTAGCATTGACACGAAAGGAGGTTTGGAGTGGGTAAGAAAGATTCCCAAGTCACAACATAGTTATAGCCTTAAAGGAGAAGGTATATCAATGAATAGTCTGGCTGCAGGAGGGAACATCCACTTGTTTTACCTGGATGAACCGGTTAATAGCAAAATTTTTAAAAATGATGTTGTTCCTGAAACGTATAATGATCATCATGGTGGTATATTAACAGGAATAAGTATTGATCATTTAGGAAATGTGAACCGGTATGATTTGGCAGATGTAAGTAATTTTGAAACAAATTTTTGGATTCGATACTTTGTAAGAAGTAAAAATAATCATCTGATCTCAGCAGAAAAAAAAGGCAAGACCAATTTGCTGTTTTCGATCGAACTGCAATAAACAACCTGTATAACCCCATTTTTATACCATTTTGCAAATAATGATTCGTCGAAACTCACCGGGCTTTTATTAAAAACAGGTGAATCTCCTGATTTTCCTTTTCAGCCTTATGAAACAGCCTTTTTTGTTTCTAACGGATGAAAAAATGTTGCCGTTAATTATTTAAAACCGACCGTTAAATAAATTGATAGAATTTTGGTCGAAAATACAAGTCGGCAGAAATAGCAATGTTTTAGCTTTGCCCGGCAAAATACTGCATTTTATGAATGATAACGCGAAGAGAATGACCAGAACCAAATAAAATCAATTCCGTACAATCCCCATGTTTTGATAATTATTGACTCGATTTTAATTTTGATAAAACAGAATAAAGACGTTTGAAGCACGGAAATCATCCCCAAAAATTCTTTGCCTGATAATTTTTTGCAATCACATTCATTAATGACTATAACAAACATATCTTACATTTTATGAAGAGAATAATTATCGTAATATTCATAGGATTGTTTCAATCCTTAGAGATGAGTTTTGCACAAAACTCAACAGGTCCTTTTTCAATTAAAAATTCGGCAGAGTATACCACAGGAAAAGGATACAAATTAACAAATGTTTTGACAGACAAAGAGGATATTACACAGGTAAGTGTCAACAAGATGGAATCCGTAACGTTTCAGAAATTTTCAAAGGATCTGAAACTGGTAAAAGAAAATACGGTAAATACATCTATGCTTGTTGGAGATAACAGTTCCTATGAGCGTATGGTAAATTTAAAAAACAAATCCTATTTGTTTACAAGAGAAGTTAACAAAAATGCGCATACAGAAGGCATTGCTGCTATTGAGTACAACCCAGATAAAATGAATTTTAACGGTAAACAGGTGAAGCTATTTCAATCATCGGATAAAGTAAAATCCAAGGGGGGTGGTTTTGTTTTCGGGTTTGCTTACATTATGGGGGAAATGTATGATTTTCAACCTTCCCTTGATAAAACAAAATTTTTGTATCAGTATACCTTAACTCCGAAAGAAAAAAAGGACAAACTCAATAAAGATATCATTGGATTGAATGTTTATGATGAAAATCTGTCCAAACTTTGGGGGGGAGAATATCAGATGCCCTATACAGAAGCAAATATGGATAACCTGAGTTATACACTTGCGGATGATGGTAAGGTTTACCTGGTAACCAAAGTAATGGAAACCGATAAAGGTGCTTCAAAAAAGGAAAGTAAAAACAACTATCATTTTGAGATTTTTGTTTATGAGAAAGAGGTGAAGAAACCTAAAATTATTCAAATTAAACTGGATAATTACTATCCTACCGATGCCTATTTATATGAAGATGCTAATCATGATATTGTTATTGCTGGTTTTTATTCAAAAGATCCTAAAAAAAGAGAAGTTAGTGATGGTTTTTACACCGTAAAATTGGATGTCAATAAATCTGTTTTTTCAAAAATAAACGGAGGTTATTATGAAATTCCTAATGATATTATAAAGGCAAGTGCTTCCAAATATGAAAAAAGAAAAATCGAAAAGGCAGAAAAAAAAGGTGATGAAGTTGGTTTGACAAACTTAAGGATCAGAAAACTTTTTACTGCTCAGAACGGATCAATAAAAATAGTTGCAGAGCAATATTTGTCACGCACAACATATGTATACACTTCCCGTGGAATGCAGGTAAGATATGAAACACTGGCCAATGATATTTATGTAGCCAGTATTGGCAATGATGGAAAACTGGAATGGATGAGAAAAATACCAAAACGCCAGTATACACAGGATCTTGTAGGGGCAGCTTTATCTTTGAATAGTTTTATGACCGGAAATGATTTACATATTTTCTTTGCAGATCATATAAAAAATTTTAAACTGCCACCCGATAAAAGACCCTATGTTCACTCGGGAAGGGGAGGTTTTTTGTGTGGTGTCAACATCGATCAGAAAGGTACGGTAACCACATACAATCTTTGTGATCTTAAAGCTTTTAAAACCAATTTCTTTATCCGGTATTTTGTTAATGGAAATAAAAATAATTTAGTGAATTCAGCAAGAAGAAAAAAGAAGAATATTTTATTTTCAATTAATTCAACGATTAAATAATTACAATGTTAATGTCAAGACACTTGTTATATTAAAAACGATGAGAAAATCCCATAAAAACATTTGCAGGATAATTCTGCCTGCTGTATTACTGAGCTTCGGAATTTCACTAAAAGCACAGCAATTCGACAAGGATTACAAACCTCTGCAATCTTCCGGCAAACTTCCTGATATATTTTTAAAAACGGCGAAACAACAGTCGGATGAGGATATGAAGAAGCTTTCCAATGATAAGGACAGAATGGATAAAAGGCAGTTCATTTTATCAAATAATTACTTTATACATGATCTTTTATTGAGCGGACAAGTGCTTATCAACGACCCATTAACAAATTATGTTAATAAGGTTGCTGCAGAGATCATTGAACAGAATCCCTCTATTGGCTCTCAATCGTTGAAGATATTTGTAACAAAATCGCCGGAAGTGAATGCCTATGCTTTTGACAAAGGATATATTTTTGTGAACATTGGCTTACTCGCACAATTGGAGAATGAGGCACAACTGGCCTATATTTTATCACATGAGCTGGTACACGTAAGTAAAAAGCATTCGGTGAATGAATATCTCGAAAATAAGCGCAATGAAAAAGATATCGCTTCTGATCATGCCGATTCGGAGGATCGCATGCTTTCCATGTACCGCTTTTCAAAGGAACAGGAAACAGAAGCTGATGTGGAAGGACTGGCACTTATTAAAAAAACAAGTTACAGTGCAAAAGCAGTGATGGGTGCGTTTGATGTGATGCAATACTCTTATTTGCCTTTTGAATTACCTGATTTTAAAAAATCGTTTCTGGAAGATGATCATTTGAAGATACCGGATACGTTGAATCTGAAAAAAGTATCAGCCATCAAAACAAATGATGATTATGATGATACCAAGAGCTCACATCCCAATATCCGTAAAAGAAGGATGAGCATTCAGGAAGATATAAAAAATATACCGGAAACAGGCAGAAAGAAATTTTTGGTTTCAGAGGAAGAATTTAAGAATGCACGTGAAATTGCCAGATTTGAATTGTGCAGGACCTATATGCTTAAAAGAGATTATGTCAATGCAATTTATGCTGCTTACATTCAACTTCAAAAGTATCCCGATAATCTTTATTTGAAAAAAATTGTGAGTAAAGGACTTTATAATATTACTGTAAGCAAATCCGGAAAATCAGGTGTTGATGTTATCAGAGTGGGAAGCTCTTCCGATTACAGCGTGGATGATTATGAAAAAGTAGAAGGAGCTTCCCAGCGATTGTATTACCTGCTTGATAAATTAACAGCAAAGGAGCTCAATGTCATTGCCCTGTCGTATGTATACAAAGCAGCAAAACAATATCCTGCAGATGAAACATTATCATCACTTACCGATAGTTTGTTTTCCTGCCTGGTAAATAACAATTCCATGTACATTGATGACTTTTCGAGAAAAACATTAAAGGAATCAAGCGATAGCGTGAAAAAAGAAGTAGTCATTGCAGAAGAGCCTGAGGAGGACAGCAAATATGCCATGATCAAAAAATTACAGGCAAAGGATGAAACTATAGAAAATTCAGGCTTTATAAAGTATGCATTTGTTGATCTGTTAAAAGAAGATGATTTTGTAAAACGGTACAGAAGTATGGCGAAAGGCAAAACAAACGGACCAAAAGAGGAATATGTGGCGACTAAAAAAAACAGCAAGAAAAAGAAAAGTGAAGAATTATTGGGTATTGACAAAGTCATTTTTTTAGATCCTTTTTATAAAAAGGTAAAGGAAACCCGTACAGATGTAGTTGTTAAGTATGAAGAATCTGATGAGCGATTACAGAAATTAGCAGAAATACAGAAGTCCTGCGCCTCTAAATTAAATTTGAATTATGAAACCATTAGTACGCTTAATCTCAGTGTATCCGATATGGACCGCTACAATGAAGCTTCATTGATTAATGAATGGTTAACCGAACGTTTCAGACATGGTGATGATGAAGAATTTATGGAATGCTCAGAAAGTATGAAGGAACTGATTGCCAAAAAAGGGACAAAATATATTGCTTTAACGGGTATCTACAATAAAAACAAAAAATACAATACCTATATGTTCATATTGATGAACCTGGAAAACGGAAAAGTATTGAGATTTGATATCAGAAAGAATCGGGAAAGGGATTCAAACGACTTGATCAATGCATATGTATACAATTCACTAATGTATGTTGCAAAGAAGCCATAAACCATAGCAAATTTATTTTTATGAAAAAATTATACTTATTGATATTATCTTTTGCTGCTGTCTATACCCTTCAGGCACAGGTATCGGGCTACCAGGGGAAAAGGTTTAGCATGGGATATTCCACCTATCTTTCACCACGTCTGAAAATAGGCAGCAACGAGATTGGCGATACACGTAAATGGAACATTGTTCACTGCATTGATTTTGATTATGCTATTAAACCCAGGGTTTCATTTTGTGCAGGTGTACAATTCTCAAAAATGGACCTGATCAAGTATGGGAGTGAGTTTGAAAAATACGACAACGGAACATATACCAGGGTTTTGTATACCCCGACCAGTAAAAAAGATATGGAAACCAAAGGAACAAATATATCCCTGGGATTCAGGTTTTTTCGGAGAGGGTATTTAAATCCATATGGAAAATATCGTAAAATTGAATTCATCCTTGCTATGAATGAAGCGGTGTTTGATAAACGGGGATTCATTAAAAAACCGGATTACAACTTGCCTTCAAGTATTGTCAGTGTATCTGAGCAGAAATACAACTCTTTGGTATTTGCTTATACTATCGGAAAGCAACGTATATTATTCAATAAACTGGTTCTGGATTATGGTGTTAGAGTGGGGTTGAATTTAAATTACCTGTTCAAGATTTCTTTCATAGGTCAAATTATGGATGAACTGGGAGATAGTGAAAGTCAGGAAATTGATTCAAGAATCAAAACAGCGATCAACCAGCGTTTATTGGGTGCTCAATTTTTAAATGCACACATAGGATTGCGTTTTTTAGCTTTTTAAATAATAAAATCCTTCTCCATGCCCTGCATTGACACATGGAGAAGGATTTAACAATCTGCAATTATTTCCATCTTTATCTCTCCTTTATTATGCATCAACAGAGTTGATCTGTTTCCAAAAACATCCTATTTTTACTTTCAAAGCATATTTTATTATTTATAGCATCCGTGTTTTTAATTTTTTTTAGTTAAATTCATTTATTGGTCGGACTCACACTTGGTTGTTTATGAAAAGAAATGGTGTAGGTATGTTATACGTATTCCTGATGATTGGCGGGCTTATCATGGCACAGGCATCATCTCCTTATACGATTGCAACTTCTGATGAATATACTTCTCCAAAAGGTTATCTTTTTTTTGATTGCAGAGGATTTGGGGAACAAGGGATTATTCAGATTGATGAAAGAGGCATGAGTTCTTTCTCTTTTCAGAAATTTTCCAATGATCTAAAATTAGGAAAATCAGTTATTATTGATACAGAAAAGCGGTTTGACAAACCCAGCAAGATTTTTAGTTTTGAACAAACAAAAAACAGATCTTATTTTTTTGCCAGTGATGATGAGTTGTCTGTTAAAGCACTTGAATTTTTTCCGGAACAATTAGAGTTAAGTCCTGAATCCATATTTTTATTTAAATCCTCCGGCAAGGTAAGAGAAGGATACGGGTATGCAACCTCTTCCGATCTTTCTTCCCAACTCTTTTATTATTCCCTTTTGCCAAAAGTAAGGCGGGATATTTTAAGCAGGGAGGTAATCGGGTTTCAGGTATTTGATGAGAAACTGAACAAATTATGGGGAGGAGAATTTGAAATGCCTTATTCAGAAGCCCGGATGCAAGTTTTGGATTATGTGCTGGCAAATGATGGTAAAGTATACATAGCAGCCAGGGTGATAAAAAAAGAAAATCAGAAAGCACAAACCAGCGAGGGTGATGCTGATTACCAGTATGAGATTTTTGCCTTTCAGAAAGATTCACCGGCTCCTACATCAATTGTTATAAACATTACGGACCGGCATCCTACAGCAGTGAATTTGTTTGAAGATGTCAATCATCATATACTCATTACAGGTTTTTATACAGAAGGAAACAATACATCTGTTCGGGGTGCTAATGTAGTTAGATTAGATGTTTCAGGAGCAAACATCAGTAAACTGAACGGAGGATTTTACGACATACCCGCTGATGTTGTTAAACAGTATACATCAACCAGTGAAAAGAAAAGATTGGGTAAAAGGGAAAAGGCAGGGAAGGATCTGGGGCTTTTTCATTTGAAAATTCAGGAAATTTATATGATGGAGGATGCATCCATTAAAATAATCGCAGAAGAGTATGAAGTGGTGGCAACCGATAATATGAATGTTTATGGACGTAGAAATTATATTAATTATGATACTTATGCCAATGATATTTATGTGTTAAGTATTGGTGAAAAAGGAAAACTTGAATGGGTAAGAAAAATTCCGAAGGCACAGCGAAGCAATGATCAGGCAGGAGATGAGCTTTCTTTCAACAGCATCTGTGTTGGGAATGATTTGCATATTTTTTACAGGGATGAATTGGAAAATGACAAGATTCTGGAAACATTGGTGATTCCAATGTTTCCA
>CAZMRM010000167.1:0-8266 GCA_964568515.1 uncultured Chitinophaga sp.
GGTTCGTGTTGAAGGCAATGTTGCCGTTATTGGAATTACAGAATTTGCACAAAGTGAATTAGGTGATATCGTATATGTAGAGATTGAAACAGAAGGAGAAGAAGTAGAAAGCGAAAACGTTTTTGGAACTGTTGAAGCAGTTAAAACAGTATCTGACCTGCTTATGCCGGTTACTGGAAAAATAACGACTGTAAACCAGGAATTGACTTCAAATCCGGAATCAGTAAACAAAGATCCTTATGGAAAAGGATGGATGATTAAAGTAGAAATAAAAGATCCATCGGAATTAGATTCACTTTTAAGTGCAGCTGATTACAAAAAGCTGGTTGGACATTAATTAAGCCTTGGCTAAAAGCTCCGGCTTATGTTGTAAGCATTCCCTGTTCATAACTTGGATGCAGTGGACTTTTCGATGAACGTGATTTGTACCTGAAGTCTCGTCAGGCGATGACATAAAGGGATGAAACAGTTGAATACAGCAATTATTCTTCGGAAAGGAATAAAAGATAATAATCACCTATGTTTTTAAAACATAACAAATGGGCAATGCTTTGGGCATTGCTTATTCTTATTCTATGCGGAATGCCCGGAAGGGACATTCCGCATATTTCATTTCTGGAACTGCTGAATTTTGATAAGTTTGTTCATGCTACTATCTTCTTTATTTTCATTTTATTGACGATTCGCGGCTTTATTTTGCAAACCGGATTTTTAAAATTACAACAGCATGCAAAACCAGCAGCCTTCTTTTTGTGCGTTACCTACGGGGGATTGATGGAGGTAATGCAAGGTACTTTTTTTGCAGGTCGTAGTATGGACATGTATGATTTTATTGCCAATACATTTGGATGCATAATGGGATGGATATGTTATAATTGGATGGAGCGGAAGGTTCTTGTAAAATTAATCAACTAGTCAAAACTCATTTTTTAACTTATCCGGCCATGTCTGAAAACAATTCAATCAACTGGGAGCTGAAGTCTTTTGAAGGACTTACCAATAAGGAATTGTATAACATCCTGAAATTACGTGCAGAGGTATTTATCATCGAACAAAATTGTGCTTATCAGGACATGGATGGAAAAGATATATTCTCTTTTCATCTGATGGGAACCAATGAAAGAAATAAGCTAATTGCGTACTCACGTATATTACCTGCAGATATTTCTTTTAAAGAGGTTTCTATCGGAAGAGTAGTAACAGCTCCTTCGGTAAGAAGAAACGGAGTTGGAAAAGAACTGATGAAGACTTCACTAGAAGCTATTGAGAAAAAATACGGGAATGTGCCTGTTCGGATAGGGGCCCAATTGTATTTGAAAAAGTTTTACGAAAATTATGGTTTTATAAAAGACAGCGAGATGTATCTCGAAGATGGAATTGAGCATATAGAAATGCTGAGAAGAGAAAAAGGATAAAAACCATTATTTCCGGACAAAAATAATTTCCGGATCCAACCTTTATAAAAAAATTTCGTAACAATCTATTGTTATTGATGATCAGACCTGCGAGTTCAAAACTAAAACAGCAGCTTCGCGTAGAAGAATAGAAATCATCGGTTTTTTCTGAAAAATTTATTTATACCAATATTTTCAAACTCATCCATATGACGAGTTGAAAATGTATTGACCTGACGGGAACGCAATTCATACTCATCACATCATGAAAGGATTATTTTTTCTCTCATTTCTTGTATTATTCATTTCATTGGACACGCTGGCTCAAAACCAGGCTATATCTTCAAACAGGATGAAAGCGGGCTATATCATTAAAAAACAAACCGGAGATACGCTTTATGGACTGGTGAGGAAACATGGGTTTTTGGGGATGAATGTTAAGAAAGTTGATTTTAAGTGGTATGGGGGTGAGGACAAAAAATCATACAGGTCAGACTCAATTGTTGAATTTGGTTATGGAGATGTGAGCTATAAATATTTTAATTATTGTGGCTGGTCCAAATTAATTCTGAAGGGGATCATCGAGGTATATGACGGTAATGTAAAGCAAAGTATCCTTTCAAAAAGCAGTTGTATGGCTTTTATAAAAGGAAATGAAAAAGTAAAATTTATTAATGCGGCAGAAGTAACAGGCTTATTGATAACCGAAGATTCTCCGTTAAATGAACGAACAAAAAAACATTTCAAATCATATATTTCAGATAATCCGAAACTAATGTCGGAGCTGGAGAACAAACGCTTTCGCTATGTTGATCTGGTTTATCTGGTTAAACGCTATAATGAGTGGGCAAAGAATACTCCGGATGATCTAAGCAGTTTTAATAAATAAATACTCCGGATCAACCTTCGTAAGTCTCTTTCTAAACAAAAAAGCTTTTCAGTTTCCCGGTTTAAACAATCATGCCCGCACCTACAGTTACATTTGTGGCTTCGTCAATTAAAATAATACTTCCTGTATAACGGTTCTTATTGTATTTGTCAATGCTTAACGGAGCAGTTGTTCGAATAGAAATTTTAGCAATATCATTCAGTCCGATAGCCTTATCGGTTTCATTTTTTTCCAGGGTATTGATATTCACTTTATATTGAATGTCTTTGATAACTGCACGTACATCTTTAGAAGTATGTTTCAATGCGTATTTACCATTGGGTTGAAGGGGCTTTTCATTTAACCAGCAAATCATTACATCAATATCTTGTGTGGCTTCGGCTTTGTTATCGGTTTTTACGATCATGTCTCCACGTGAAATATCAATCTCATTTTCCAATGTCAAAGTTACACTCATAGGAGCAAAAGCTTCGTCAAGAGAAGCGCCATCACCATTATCAATGGACTTGATTTTAGAAGTAAAGCCACTTGGTAAAATAGTAACAGCATCTCCTTTTTTGAAAACGCCACCTGCAATTCGTCCTGCATATCCTCTGTAATCATGGTATTCATTGTTCATTGGACGGATGACATACTGAACAGGGAAACGGGCATCTTTTAAATTCTGATCGTTTGTAATTTCAATGCTTTCCAATAAGTTTAAAAGTGTTGCACCTTTGTACCAAGGCATGTTTGCAGAAGGCTCTACGACATTATCACCGCGCAGCGCGCTGATCGGAATAAATTTTACATCAATAGGATCGAGTTTGGCAGCAAATGCTTCGTAATCTTTTTTAATGGTGTTAAATACTTCTTCTTTGAAATCAACAAGATCCATTTTGTTTACACAAACAATGACATGTGGAATTTTTAACAAAGAAGCGATAAACGTATGACGCATGGTTTGTTCAATCACTCCTTTACGTGCATCAATTAAAATGAGGGCAACGTTTGCGGTGCTGGCACCTGTAACCATGTTACGGGTGTATTGAATATGGCCGGGAGTATCAGCAATAATGAATTTACGTTTAGGTGTTGCAAAATAGCGATAAGCCACATCAATGGTAATTCCTTGTTCACGTTCTGCACGAAGTCCGTCTGTTAATAAAGCCAGGTTCACATATTCTTCACCACGTTTTTCACTGGTTGCTTTAATGGCCTCATACTGATCTTCAAAAATGGATTTGGAATCATATAATAGACGTCCGATCAATGTACTTTTACCATCATCCACAGAACCTGCTGTGGTAAAGCGTAAAAGATCCATATTCAAATATCCTGTTGTAGAAAAAGCTGTCATAATTGTTTTTGTATAAGCTGAAGAAAGATTCTTCAAAATAAAAATGGTTGTTATTAATTTTAAAAATACCCCGCCTTTTTTCTGTCTTCCATAGCTGCTTCCGATCGTTTATCATCAATGCGGCTTCCACGCTCTGTAACACGGGTGGATGCTACTTCCTCAACAATCTGTTCGAGTGTATTGGCTTCTGAAAGTACTGCACCTGTACAGCTGATGTCACCAATGGTACGGAAACGAACCTGCATTTTTTCAACTTTTTCAGTTGGTTTCAAAGGGATCACATGGCTATGTGCATAAATGACACCGTCACGGATAAAGCATTCACGTTCATGTGTAAAATAGATGGATGGGATATCGATTTTTTCTTGTAGTATGTACTGCCAAACATCCATTTCTGTCCAGTTGCTGATCGGGAATACTCTGAAATGCTCCCCTATTGCTTTTTTCCCATTAAATAAGTTCCAGAGTTCGGGACGTTGATTTTTAGGATCCCATTGTCCGAATTCGTCACGGTGTGAAAAGAAACGTTCTTTGGCGCGTGCTTTTTCTTCGTCTCTGCGTGCACCACCGATACATGCATCAAATTTATGTTTTTCGATGGTATCCAGTAAAGTTACTGTTTGAAGGGCATTGCGGCTGGCATTGAATCCTTTTTCTTCTGCAACCTTTCCTTCATCAATACTTTGTTGAACAGATCCGACAATTAATTGAGCACCATATTTTTTTGCAAGTTCATCACGGAAAGTAATGGTCTCTTCAAAATTATGCCCGGTGTCCACATGTACAAGTGGAAATGGGATTTTAGCAGGAGCAAATGCCTTACGTGCCAGATGAAAACAAACGATACTGTCTTTACCGCCTGAAAAAAGTAAAGCCGGTTTTTCAAATTGTGCAGCCAATTCCCGCAACACAAATATGCTTTCACTTTCTAATTCCTTTAAATGAGTAAGATTATAATTTTTCATGATAATAAAATACACTGTTAATTCCCGTTAATATCCGGGATGACTATCTATCTATACGACAACTTCTCCACTATTTTTTTTACACTCTCCTGTATGGTTTGCTCATCTGTTTTTATTTCTATTGCCGGATTTGACGGAGCTTCAAAAGGAGCTGTAATACCTGTAAAATCTTTGATTTCTCCTTTACGTGCTTTAGCATATAATCCTTTTACATCGCGTTTTTCACAAATGGAAAGAGGAGTATTTACAAAAATTTCAACAAAATCAGTATCCCCAATAATTTTTTTTGCCAGTGTTCTGATTTCTTCAGTAGGGCTGACAAAGCAACAAATTGTAATGACACCACAATTCACAAACAATTTGGTAATTTCAGCAATACGACGTACATTTTCGGTACGGTCAGCATCACTAAACCCCAGGTTATTATTGATACCTGCACGGATGTTATCGCCATCCAGTATCTGTGTTAAAAATCCTTTTTTATTTAATTCCTGTTCAAGGGCAATAGCAATGGTGGTTTTTCCTGATCCGCTCAGGCCGGTGAACCAAATCGCCTTCCCTTCTTGTTCCAGCAGTTTTTCCTTATCAGCACGTAATAAAATTTTGTCTGTCGGAAATATGTTTGTTTCTTTTGCCATTGTATTCAGCACTTGTAATTTTTTCTGTATATTCTACCTTTTATTTCCTATAGAGCTGGTAGGGCATATAGAAAACAAAAAAGCCTTTCCTTATTTGGAAAGACCCTATCAATATCATTGTATAAAAGATTATCCTTCCATAAGAATTAACGACAGCAACACATAGGACATGTTATGATATTGCTTTTGTTCATTTTTGCAGGAAAATCCCAAATTGTATTCATTTTCATTTTCGGGTACAAATGTAAGCCATTTTTTGATTCCATAAAAATTATTTTGCTATACATTTGTAGAATGACAACCGTTTATACAAATACGTCGATAAAGACAGATGCTTTGGCTATTGAAAGCGAAATAAGGGCAATAGCTGCCGGTAAACCTCATCCGGAAGAGCTCAAAAATATATTATCCTGTATTGATTTAACCACGCTGGAAGGAAAAGACACGGAATTGGTCGTGCAAGAACTGTGTAAAAGAGCCATTTTAAGGTCGGTAGCAGCCGTTTGTGTTTATCCTACCCTTATAAAAACAGCAAAAATAGCCTTACAGGGAACTTCTATTAAGGTAGCTTCGGTAGCGGGCGGATTCCCGGCGGCACAATTACCTCTATATTTGCGACTGGAGGAAGTAAAATATGCGTTATCCGAACAGGCTGATGAGATTGACATGGTCATTAGCAGAAAAGAGTTCTTGGAAAAAAATTATTCCCATACGGTAAAAGAAGTAATCGCTGTCAAATCGGTTTGTGGAAATACACTTCTTAAAGTTATTTTAGAAACGGGTGAACTGGAAACAATTGAAAATATAGCATTGGCAAGTCGTCTGGCGATGGAAGGAGGGGCAGATTTTATAAAAACTTCGACCGGTAAAATAAATGTAAATGCAACGTTAACAGCGGCCTGTGTAATGTTAAATGAAATAAAATCATTTTATGAACGTACAGGAAAAAAGGTAGGACTTAAAGTTTCCGGAGGAATTTCAGATGAAACAACAGCTGTAGCCTATCTTCGTCTGACACAACAAATTCTTGGAAAGGACTGGATACAACCGGCCACCTTCCGGATAGGAGCCAGCAGACTGGCAGATAATATCAGCTGGAGGGAGTGAAGCAATACCAAATGAGGTAAGAAAAAGAGTAAAAAAACCTGAAGCATTATGAACATTAAACAATTACTGATTACTTCTATTCAGGCAGCTTTGAAAGCAGGAGAGGAGATTTTAAGAGTATATCACTCCGGTGATTTTACGGTGGAACAAAAAGCTGACCATTCGCCATTAACCATAGCTGATAAAAAAGCACATGAAGTCATCACGGAATTGCTTGAACCTACAAAATTCCCTGTACTAAGTGAAGAAGGAGAGGAGCTGGCATACACCGAACGTAGCCGCTGGCCTTATTTCTGGATGGTGGACCCGTTGGATGGGACCAAAGAGTTTGTTAAGAAAAATGGAGAATTCACAGTAAACATTGCTCTCATTCATCAGCAACAAGCCATCCTTGGTGTGATTTACATTCCCGTTACAAAAATGTTGTATTATGCAGCAGAAGGAATCGGCAGCTATAAATTAGAGTTGACCACCTTTTTGAATTTTGATCTGGAAGGAATTATTTCGCAATCAGTGAAATTACCGTTAGCCGAAAAAAAACGCAGTTTTACAGTCGTTGCCAGCCGTTCCCACCTCTCCGAAAAAACACAGGATTTTATTGAAGGCTTAAAAATGGAGCATAAAAAAATTGAATTTATTTCTTCAGGGAGTTCAATTAAATTATGTATTATAGCAGAAGGAAGTGCCGATGTATATCCGCGTTTTGCACCTACGATGGAGTGGGATACTGCTGCAGGACAAGCCATTTGTGAACTGGCAGGCAAGCAGGTAATTGATTATAAAACAAATGAACGTTTACTATACAACAAACCGGAGTTGCTCAACAACTGGTTCATCGCTTCTTAAAATGAATAAAACAGCAAAATATACCGTATTTTTTTTAGGAAGCCTTTTATTTGTTTATACGACTATCCG
Source organism: uncultured Chitinophaga sp. (assembly GCA_964568515.1). Classification (GTDB taxonomy): domain Bacteria; phylum Bacteroidota; class Bacteroidia; order 2-12-FULL-35-15; family 2-12-FULL-35-15; genus 2-12-FULL-35-15. Next base: position 7,248 of record CAZMRM010000167.1, read on the forward strand.
TGCTTATTTACTTTCCATTACCTGGGATGAAGCATATAGCTACCTGTATTTTGTGCGCAAAGGAATATGGATAGAGGAACAATTTGATACCATGTCGGCCAACAATCATTTATTGATAACCTGGCTAAATATCATTTTGATAAACCTGTTTGATGTAAGTGAATTTATTTTGCGTGTGCCTTCTTTATTGGGACACCTGCTGTTCCTGGTTTTTTCTGCAAAACTTGTAAGTAATTTCAAAAATAAGTGGTTGGTAATTGCTTCTTTTCTCATTCTTAACCTGAACCCTTATTTATTGGATTTTTTTTCTTTGGCACGTGGCTATGGACTTTCCCTGGGTCTCATGATGACAAGTGTTTATTATTTAAAAGAATTTAGTGAAACGTTTAAAAATAAACATGCATCGATTTCGCTGTGTTTCGCATCACTGGCAGTTCTTGCAAATTTTGTCCTGCTAAATTATGTTTTAGCATTGTTTTCCGTTCTGGTCTTCCTTTTTATCTATGATACAGTTGTTAACGCAGAAAAAGGTTCTGCTTTAACCTGTTTTTACAAAAAAATGTTGTTCCCTTCCTTGATCTTACTATTATTGCTGGCATTTGTTGTTCCGGTTACTTTTTGTCTCAAAAAGGCCGATGCACTTTTTTATGGAGGCGAAACAGGTTTCTGGCATGATACCGTATCCAGTATTGTTCAGAGAAGTTTTTATGAGTTGGATTATAGTTACTGGCTGCAAAAAATTGTTAAAGGATGTATCCTTCTTACATTTATTTCGGCTTGCATTCTTTTATTTATCAGGGTTCGCAAAAGACAATTCTCACAACATGCATTTTTTTTCATGTCTATCCTTCTGATAGTGATCTTATGCATAGCAAGTATTGAATTCCAGCATCGGATTCTGGAAACGAATTATGTGATCGAAAGAACAGCTTTATTCATATTGGTTTTATTTTGTGTCCTGCTGGTGGCTTTTATTAATGAGTTGTCAGGTAAAAAGCGCTGGATGCCGTTCATTGCCT
>CAZMRM010000168.1:0-8242 GCA_964568515.1 uncultured Chitinophaga sp.
ATTTTATCAACTGTCGCTTCGTCTATTTTCATTTTTGTTTGTTTATTCTTGAGTCATTAAATCGGTAGAGATAATATGATGCACTTTGGAACGTAAAGATACTAAATCTTCATCAGTCATACCTGTGGTAGGAATGGGCTCATGTATAATGATCCTGGATATACCAGGCCGTCCGGATGCTTTAAAAAATCCACCGTTTTGTAGTAATGTCCAGTTATTTAAAAAGGTGATGGGAACAATGGGGACTTGTTGTTCAATAGCCAGTTTAAAAGCCCCGTTTTTAAACCCTCTCAATTTGCCACTGCTGGAGATGGTTCCTTCAGGATACAAGAATACGCTGTGTCCTTTTTTCAATTCGAAGGCTGCACGTACAAAGGCGCGATGTGAGGACATCGTACTTTTTCGGTCAACAAGAATATTCATCTCTCTGAAAAAAATGCGGAATAAGGGTGCTTTATTCAGCTCCTGTTTGCCCATGAAAACAAAATAATTGGGAATCAAAATATAGCTTACCACAATATCCAGATAGGAAACATGATTGGAACAATAGATACAAGGTTGTGGAAGGGCTTTCAGACTTGTTTTTTTTGTGATTTTTACAAAAAGCCCCGGAATGAGCAGGATCCAGGCCGCCCAGAATCTTTTAAGCTTAAACGCCAGTGGAAACCATTTTTTACGGGAAAGCAAAATGTAAAAAATGGGATAGAGTACCAATAGTCCCAACACAAAGTTCAGCAAAAAAAGCAGCTTCCACAAAGCCCGTGGTATAATTAATAAGTAATGCATGAAAGGTAAAGATAATAATTCTGAAGGAATCTTCTCCATTTTAAATAAACTGTATCTTTGGAAGCCTGATGGCAACGAGATTCTGCTGATAACACATCAGTTATTTAACAAAAAATACAATTAATTAAATATGTCGCGAATACTTACAGGAATTCAAAGTACGAATATCCCTCACCTGGGTAATATTTTAGGAGCCATTATGCCGGCGATTGAGCTGTCGAAGCAGCCGGGAAATGAATCGCTTTTTTTTATTGCCAATTTACATTCTTTAACCACTGTTAAAAATGCACAACATCTGAAAGAAAGTACGGATGCTGTTGCAGCGACCTGGCTGGCTTTTGGATTTGATACGGATAAAAATATTTTTTACCGGCAGAGTGATGTAACAGAAGTATGTGAACTAACCTGGTATTTAAACTGTTTCACACCTTTCCCTATGTTAGCCAACGCTCATTCGTTTAAAGATAAATCGGAAAGATTAGCGGATGTGAATGCAGGCTTATTTACGTATCCTGTACTTATGGCTGCTGATATTATTCTATATGATTCGCATTTTGTTCCGGTTGGAAAGGATCAGGTACAGCATTTGGAAATGACACGTGACATTGCTGAAAAATTTAACAACACTTATGGAGAAACGTTTGTATTGCCCCAGGCTAAGATTGATGAGCAAGTGATGATTGTTCCGGGTACGGATGGTCAGAAAATGAGTAAGTCTTACAACAATTTTATTAATATTTTTCTTCCTGAAAAGGAGCTGAAAAAAATTATAATGAGTATAGTTACCGATAATACACCTTTGGAAGCTGCAAAAAATCCCGACACTTGCAATGTATTTGCATTGTATAAATTATTGGCAAGCAAAGAACAGATAACTGTCATGCGTGAAAATTATTTACGAGGTGGTTATGGTTATGGTAATGCTAAAACGGCTTTATTTCAATTATTACTTGATAAATTTGGAAAACAGCGTGAGACTTATGATTATTATATGAATAACCGGGCAGAATTGGATGTACGATTGCTGCAGGGGGCAGAAAAAGCCAGAAAAATTGCAAAAGCTACATTAAATAGAGTGAGAGAGAAGTTAGGACTAAGGATGTATTAGGACCCTGACAAGATCAATCTGTTTTTTGGTTTAATTTAAAGACAAAATAAAAAAGAGATTATCCTTTTAGGGTATCTCTTTTTTATTTCAGCATTAATTATTCAATCACATAATAGTTAAAAGAAGGAGTGGCATTGGTACCAGCATCTTTGATATTTAATGTAAAGGTAGTTGTCGTGGATGTTGCAAAATACGAGTAAGCCTGCCCGGATGCATTTGCTGCAGTAACTACAACTACGGGAGCTATATTATATACTTTGTTAAATGTAATTGTTAATACGGTATTGGTTGCATTATTATCACCTGTTGTGGTGATGTTGCCTTTTGTATCTGTACTATTTGCGGTGATCGCAGCAGCAGTGATACCGTTGGCTGTAGTTACAGCAATAGTAGGAGCAGTTGTTTGTTCGCTCTTAATATGGCCATTTTTAAAATGTACCAGTGCAGTAGGTGCAGCGATTCCAAATCCAACATTACCCGTTGAAAGAGTAGCAGCAGATCCAAGACCCGTAGCAAAAATAAGATTACCAATGTTTAACTGATTGGATCCCGTATTTGTTAATCCTGAACGTACGTCATTACCAATGATGATGTTATTGGAACCGGAAGTAATGCTGGAAGAAGTGCTGAAGTTACCAATAATGGTATTGCCGGATCCTGTTGTTACATCATAACCTGCCTGATTTCCTAAAACCGTATTGTAGTTACCTGTTGTATTGGAGTGAAGTGAAATGTATCCGACAGAGGTGTTACCGTTGGCAGTAGTATTGCTAATTAAAGTTTCAAATCCAATCGCTGTATTTTGACTACCGGTGGTGTTGTTTTGAAGAGTATTGGATCCGTTTGCAAAATTGTAATTTCCTGTTGTGTTATATTGTAATGCATACTGACCACAAGCGATATTAAAATTACCGGTTGTGTTTCCATAAAGTGCATATCCACCTAAGGCAACGTTATAAGAACCGGTTGTATTTGATCCAAGAGAATTATGTCCAATGGATGTATTGTCGCTTCCTGTGGTATTGTTGGTTTGGGATCCCATACCAACTGCAGTATTACGACTTCCTGTTGTTGTTAATTTAAGAACATTCAGACCCATTCCGGTATTGCTTTCGCCTGTTGTGTTGCTAAGCAATGTACTTTCTCCGAATGCTGTATTGTAACTTCCTGTTGTATTTAGCTTTAATGCGCTGGAACCCATTGCCGTATTATAACTTCCGGTAGTATTTGTATATAAAGAGGCGTACCCAACCGCAGTATTACGTGCACCGGTAGTGTTTACTGTCATCGATTTGTAACCTACACCTACGTTACCTCCTCCGCTGGAATTTGTATAAAGCACCTGAAATCCGACAGCTGTATTATCATTACCTGTGGTGTTGGCATAAAGTGCTCCACCCCCTAGTGCTGTGTTATAACCTCCTGTAGTAACGGATGCCAATGCATTATATCCTAAGGTAGTGTTGTAAATTCCTGTTGTCAGGGCTCTTAAACCATTACCAACAGCCATTGATTGTGTAAATGTTGATTGATTGGGTAAGTACAGGAATGGAACTCCGTTAATAGCGAGTGTACGATCTCCGATAGAAGCCGTTCCTGCAAGTTCAACCTTATAGGATAAAGGAGTTGAAAGCCCAATTCCTACTCTTCCATCATTTCTGACAAAGATAAGTGGACGGTCCAAGGAGTCGGTAGCATTAAACACCGAAGTGGTTGTTCCAATGTCACATCCTTTTACATGCAACTTGGATGTAGGTGTAGTGGTGCCAATACCTGTATTGTCACAGGTTTGTCCTAATCCTATAGACACGAATGCAAGGTTAAAAACAATTAAAGGAACTGTTAACTTACTGCGGAATGTAGATTTCATTTTTTATTATAGTTTTAGTTATTGCTATGAAATAAATTTATTTGCTTGCGTCGTTTAAAACGGTTGTCTAAAAAGTAGATTTATTAAATCTTTAGGATATTACTGGGAAAAAATCTTATCTGAAAAATGACATAATTATATGCGAGGCAAAAGAACAAAAATTAATCTATTCAGTCGCTAAAACAGATACGAAATAATTATTTAAAGGAAAGAAAGTTAGTTAATGGTAGTTTTTCTTTTGTTAACGGTTAAAAAAAGAAAAATGAGGTTATAAAAGCACAGAAAATGGCAATTAGAATATGAAATACTTCAAAAGAGCAGAAAACATTACTAAACATGGGACTCATCCTTTTAATTACTTGAATGCACGCATGAATATAGATTTTGCTAATTAGGGAACCTGGGCTTCCAGTAATTGTTCCCCAAATCCTCCATCTGCGGATGCCTGCGAACTGATCGAACCATTAACATATATATACATATCATAAGTCCCTCCGGGCGAATCCAAGTAAAGTGACACAATAGCCCCGTTTTTATAACCGCCCATATTTTCAGAGATCCAGGTTTCGGATGTTATAGGCCCTTCTGATCTGAAGGTGCCATCTGCCATTGTATAGCGAACCATATAGGGACTTGATCCGGGGATGGTTTCAATTATTTTATAAGAAACAGAATGTGAATTACTATTATCTTTTTTACATGAAAAAGACATCGTTATCATTAATAAGGTTGACAGGATGATAAAATAAATTTTTTTCATAGCGTTCTTTTTTAGTTCAGCAGTTTTTTACTTCAATCCGTATTTTTTTTTGTATTTTTCATAAAGTGCTTGTTGATCATTGTATAGATCAATTGCAATACCTTTTATGAATGCATATTCTAAGTGATTGGTTCGCATATCGAGCGCATCACCTGTAGAAATAAAAAGTGTTGCGTCTTTTCCTGCTTCAATGCTCCCAGCTGTTTTATCAATACCTAATATTTTTGCTGAATTTAAAGTTATTGTTTGTAAGGCTTGCTCTTTTGTTAGTCCATATGCTGCGGCTGTACCTGCCAGAAACGGCAAGTTACGTACTCCTGTTGCTTCCTGATCACCCTCGTTGTTCAAGCAGAATAAAACCCCTGCTTTGTATAACTGGTATGGAAGTTTATATAGTTGGTCCACGTCATCTTCAGCATGTTCGGGTAATTCATGCACCCTGCAAACAATTACCGAAATATTATTTTCACGTAATAAGTCTGTTACCATATAACTTTCTCTTCCTCCCACAATGACTACTTTTTTTAATTGATAAGTTTTTGCAAAATTCACAACCTCCACTATTTCTTTTACATCATTTGTATGAAAGTAAGCTATTTCTGTTCCATTTAGCAGTTTTTTTATCGCGTCGAAGCGTAAATTTTTCTCTTCCTGATCATTGGTATTGGTTTGAGAATAGGCACTCGCATCTGAAAATAGTTTTTTTAATTCTTCTGTTTGTCGTATATATTCTTTGTTTTTCTCATAACTGTTGCTTGTACCTTGTTCTTCATCAATGTACTTACGGCTTTGTATGCGTGGCCAATTGATATGAATACCGTCATCCGTTTTATAAGCAGCATCTTCCCAGTTCCAACCATTTAATTGCATGATGCTGGAAGTACCCGAGACGATTCCTCCACGTGGCGTAATTTGAGCCAGCAAAACTCCGTTTGTCCGGACTGTTGGAATTATTTTGGAGTCAGAATTATAGGCAATCAAAGACCGGACATGTGGTAAAATACTCCCCACTTCATGGAAATCGTTAGTGGCGCGTACTGCTTCAATTTCGGTTAATCCTAAGGTAGAGTTCGGAGCAATAAGTCCGGGATATACATGTTTTCCGGTTGCATCAATCACCTCATCATATTTTGACTTGTCAGTACCAAATGTACTGGCATTTGTAACCAAATCAATTTTTCCATCACGAATTCCAATAAAAGAGTTGCTGATAACGCTGTCTGTTCCCAAATGTGCAGTTGCATTGATGATTAAAATGCTTTTGTTTTGAGCACAGGCAATTGAAAACAGAATTAAATTTAGAAATAGTTGAACCGTTATTTTGAAAGAGGTTAGTTGTATGTACATGTTTTCTTTTTTTATAGCATTATATCGTATTATCTGTTTTCATCCATATAGTTAAGTTCAATGGTGTCGCAACCTTTTAATTTAGGCTTTTTAGAAGACGGGGGCTGTGTAGCCCCTCCTGCTTTTTTTTCATTCAGCATTTTTTGAATGATTCTGGCTCTTTCTTGTTGCATACTTGTTCTTAATTGTTGGTCCTCTTCAGCATCAAAATAAATTTGTCCATCAATGATTGTTTTTTCTACTTTGGAATAAATGGATAATGGATTACCTGACCACAATACCACATCCGCATCTTTACCAACCTTAATACTTCCAACCCTGTTATCGATATGTAATAGTTTAGCAGGATTTAACGTGACCAGTTTTAATGCTTCCTCTTCACTCATGCCGCCGTATTTAATACATTTAGCAGCTTCCTGATTCAATCTTCTTCCCATCTCGGCATCATCCGAGTTGATGGCTGTAACAATCCCCATTTGATTCATTAAGGAAGCATTATAAGGAATGGCGTCTTTTACTTCCATCTTATAATTCCACCAATCGCTGAAAGTAGCTGCACCAATTCCCCGTGTTTTCATTTTATCTGCTACTTTATAACCTTCCAGGATATGGGTAAAAGTGTTTACTTTAAATCCAAGTGAATCACCTACATGCATGAGCATATTTACTTCTGATTGAACATAGGAATGACAAGTGATGAATCTTTTTTTATTGATGATCTCTGCAACAGCTTCCAGTTCCAGATCACGACGTGGCGGTGTGGCGGATGCTCTAACTTTATCTGTTAAAGCTGCAAATGCTCTTTGTTTGTCATCATATTCTTTGGCCCGGATAAAATAATCATAAAACACCTGCTCAACACCCATTCTTGACTGAGGAAAACGAATGGTATTGTATTGTCCCCAGTTACTTTGTTTTACATTTTCACCCAATGCAAATTTGATGAATCCATCTGCCTTGGCAAATTTCATTTCTTCCGGTGATTTACCCCAACGCAATTTGATGATGGCCGATTGTCCTCCGATCGGATTTGCTGATCCGTGCAGGAGTTGTGAGCAAGTAACACCACCGGATAGTTGACGGTATATATTAATGTCTTCTGCATCAATTACATCACCCACCCTTACTTCTGCACTGGATGCCTGTGTGGCTTCATTCACTCCATTTGCAATGGCAATGTGAGAATGTTCATCAATAATACCGCATGTTAAATGTTTGCCGGTGCCATCAATTACTTTTGCAAAAGCCAGTTTTGGAGCTCCGATATCATCGGCTATTCGAACGATGCGTCCTTCGGTCATATATACATCCTGATTTTGTAAGATTCCCTCTGTTTCATTTGTCCATACAGTAACATGTTTGATAAGAATGGCATCATAGCGGGTTTTAAAATTATTGATGTATTTATCAAATCCATTGTGTTCCTCCAATGGTTTGCCGTAAGCTGTAAAGGGATAAATAACCTTACCAAAAGAAGGTGATTGTTGCTTGACAGAATCCTTTTCTTCTTTTTCTTCTGCAGGAGTTTTGTAGATGGCGGTCCAATCGATCCATTCACCTGTTGACAATTGTCCTTTACCTTGCATTCTCAACGGGTTATTGGTAAAGCTACCGCTTAGCCTCACAATTTCTTCCTTGCCTTTCACCGGTTTAAAACTAAGTGAAACAGAGTTTCCGCTGATACTGATGTTAACATCAGCCTTGCTGGTGTCAATTGTTATCTTTCCTTTTGGTTTGTTAATATCTCCTTCAATCAGAAAAGCATGTTGAGCGTTCCCATAGTTTAAATCGTAATTTCCACGAATATCGGTAAAGTTATAGTCTTTCAGTTTATACATTTTACCCTGAATCCAGTTTTCATAGATGATGGTTTTTTCATCAAATAAATTTCCGGATGTAATAATGAAACTGGCAATCATGCCTTGTTTAAGTTTTCCAAGGCGGTCACTTAACTGAAGCATTTCGGCGGGAGTTGTTGTTAATGCTTTTAACGCCTGTTTTTCAGAGAGCCCGTATTTGATAGCTTTGCGCAGGTTTTTCCAAAAATCTTTTTTGTCTTTTAAATCGAAAGTTGTAATTGCAAAAGGGATGAAATATTTTTCCAGTGCATAGGGATTAACAGGTGCCATGTCCCAATGTTTTAAATCAGTATAGGAAATATTTAAAGCATCAAATGCATCTTCTACGTCAAATGCAGCAGGGAAATTCAGAGGGAGAATAAATTTAGCATTGCTTGTTTTCAGATCATCCAGGCGTTGATACTCCGTACCTGAGCCTTTAATAATGTAGGATACTTTGAACTCATCACCAATTTTATCTGCACGTAAAGCATTGAATTTATTGCTGGTTTCAAAAATTTGCGGAAGCGTTT
>CAZMRM010000169.1:0-7766 GCA_964568515.1 uncultured Chitinophaga sp.
ACGATTACTCTGAGCGGAGGTGCACAGAATTTTTACAATGCTGTAAACGGATCCAATTTTACAGTAGGGAATGTGATCTTTGGTGGTACACCCGGTTCTGCCAAGTCCTTGGGAACACGCGTATCGGTTGCAAACAATGTGGTGCACATTTCAGGAACAGTAACCATCAACAGTACAATTACAGTGAACTGTACACGGAATTTATTCTATTCTGGTAATACCTGGACCAATAACGGTACATACAATCACAGCGGAGGTTTATATACTTTCAGCGGTACAGCACTGCAAACAGTTAATCCGGGTGCCGACAACACCTATTATTCACTGGCAGTTAGCAACACTAATAATCCGGGGGTATTGATCACAACAAATGGTATGAACATTACCACCACCACAGTGATCAGTTCCAATGCCCGTTTTGATATGGGGGGCGCAGCAGCTCCCGCAGCAACCATCACCCATACCTTTGGTGGTATTATTACCAACAGCGGATACTGGACAACAACCAATTCGCATCTTGTATTAAATGGTGGTAATTATGCGGTACCGGTAAATGATGCAGTAACCCCGGGAACAACTTTCACAGCACGCAATGTGACCATAGGAACCGGTACCAAATCACTTGCGGCCACAACTACATGGCAGGTCGATAATTTGGTCATTAATGCAAGTGCTGCGTTCAATCCTGGTGCTTCCACAAATACAATCAATGTAAAAGGAGACTGGACCTGCAATGGTACGTTCACTCACAACAGCAATACTGTAAACTTTAACGGAAATGGTGCTGTTAATGCAGCTGCTGTAAACATTACAACAAATACATCACCTTTCTTTGCTGTTAATTTTAGTCCAACCGGTTCTGCCGTTGCCTATACACTTCAGTCAAACAGTGCCGCCATACAAGCTAATATGTCACTGGCAGCTCTTGGAACATTAAACCTCAACGGGAAAGTATTAACATTGGGAAGAAATGTTGCAGCAGTAAAAACATACACCATTAACGGTGTTTTAAATGTGAATGCCAATGCAGTATTAAGTTTTAATAATCAGGGAAGTGCCACAGCAGGAGTTTCGCAATGTGTGATGACTGTTTCAGGAGCAAGTGCAAAACTGAATATCCTGGGATCTTCCAATTCAGCCATTGCTACCATCACCGCTGTAACAGGAGGAACACAGGCCAGTGGTTATTATACAGCCATTACAGTAACGGGAGGAGCTGAAATCCAGGCGCGTTATTATTCCATTAATTACCTTGCGGATGCCGGCATGGTTGTAACCAGCTCAGCAATCATCAACAACACAAATAATTTCTCAGACGGTACCTGGTCCAACATGAATAGCTCAGGTACCGGAGCTTCCAGCCGTTATTACCTGGATGTGGAAGCACCGGCACCCGGCAATACCATTGCGAATGTAACATTTAATTATGCCGTGACCCCCGTACCGGCCAATCGCTTTAATGTGAAACGTACTACGGCAGCAACAACCATAGAATTTGTGGATATTGTTTCCGGAACCCTGGGTAGTTATTTATATGAAAGCGACGATCTTTCTGCAACTACCGGTAAAATAAAATGGCCGGCAGTGGTCAATGCTAACTGGATTGGTGCGGTAAGTTCCGATTTTAATAATGGTGCTAACTGGAGCTCAGGACAAACTCCTACCGTGAATACAAATTGTACGATTGGTGCAGTAACGGCTCCTAATGTAAGTCCTATCATTGATGCAACAAGTGGGGCCGCTGTTTGTAAAACATTAACCATTACCAATGGCCGTTTGGATATGAACGGGAATATACCCAATGTTGATTTGGATATTCAATCAGCAATCGTTATCGGAACCACCGGTGCAGGCGTATTGAATGTGGCAAATTCAGATGTAAACATTCAGGTTGGCGGTTCCTGGACAAGAGGTGCAATTGCAGGAACATCTTTTATTCATGGAAATGGAACTGTTACGTTTAATGCAACTTCCGGTTCATTCACCGTCGATCCGAAGACGACCGGTAACCATGCATTTGGAAATGTGGTGTTTAACGGAGCAACCAGCTCTTATAATGTTATAGGCGGATTAACAACAGCAGGAAGCTTTACTATAAATGATGCATCACTGAATCCGGCAGCAGGTATTATAATAAATATAGGAGGGGATTATACCAATAATGATGGAACATTTACAGCTAATGCCAGCAATACTTCTACTGTGGTCCTTACAAGAGCAGGTGCACAGTCCGTTTACAATGCTACCTTCTACAATCTTACCGTATCAGGTTCCGGTGTTAAAACATTCTCCGGAAATGGTAGCATATTTAATAATACCATTATTAACAGCGGAGCAACATTAAAGGCACCAACGGGGATTGAAGTATTGACACTTTGTTCCAGCAATGCCGGTATTGTTACAATCAATTCCGGAGGTAGGTTTGATGACAATGGCGGATCACATGTTTTTAACGGTGTTACCTGGACAGCAACGACTTCTTCTTATACCGGATCAGGTACCATGACCTTCAACAGAAGTGCAGGACAAACAATTGCAGGCGGACAATTTTATAATTTAAGTTTAACAACTGCTGGAAATGTAACTGTTTCGGCAGATGTTGCTATGATTAACGGAGTAGATGTTTATTTTTCTGTTGCAGGTAGTGCTTTAATTTTAAACAATAATTTTAAAATTACAGGTTCCGGTGCAGGAACATTTATACTGGGTGCCGGTCAGCAACTCAATGTCAATGGAACAAATAATTGTCCTTCCGGTTTTGCTGCCTATGCTTTCGACCCAACCAGCAGCACCAACTATACTCAATCCTTTAACCAAACCATCGGAGCCATTACTTATGGTAACCTTACATTAAATACTGCAACCACCAAAACACTGGCCGGAGACATTGTAGTATTAGGAGCATTGAGTGTAAATACTTCTACACTGGATGTCAGCGCGAATAACTACGACATCACCATAGCAGGAAATTTCAATAACAACAGTTCAGGATCACTGGTAACAAATGGTGGAAATCATGCCGGGGAAATCATTTTGAATGGAACAGCCAATCAGAATATTTACATAGGTAATTCCGGTTTAAAATCCATTTACAATTTAACGGTCAACAAAACCACCGGAACTATAGCGAATGTTCAAACCAATAACATTACCATCCTGAATAATTTGCTGGTACAAAGCGGAACATTCTCTTTGAATGGGTATGTTGGTTATTTGGCAGGTGATATGACGGTAAGTAGCAGCAGCGGCTCCATTGCACAAAGTGGAACATTCAACCTGAATGCAACTACCGGTGCACATACAATGCAACTCAGCGGTTCGAATTTAAATATCGTTATCATGAATGCACCGGGCATTACCTATACAGCACAGGATAATATTTCCATTTATGGAAACTTTACCTTAACTGCAGGAACGTTCGATGGGAACGGTAAATATGTAAATGTTGGAAATAGCGGAGGAAGAACACTTTTGGTTTCTTCCGGATCCACTTATAAAATAGGTGGCGGTGGTACCCTTGCTTTAGGAACAACAGCAGTGGTTTCCATTGGAGGAACCATGGAAGTGGTAGGAACAGGTGTGTCGGTGGCAACGGTTACTAAAATAGCCGGCGGCAATTCTTACAGTTTTGATGTAACAGGTACTATTAAAGCACGATACTATTTATTTGAATACATGGCTGCTTCCGGTATTGTGATCAATGCCAGCGGAACAATTGATGCAGCCGATAATTTCAGTGATGGTACGTTTGCGAATGGTCCGGCAAACTGTAAGTACATTACTTTTTCCAATACACAAACCATGACCATCAATAACGTTGCCTTCACAACCACACCAACAGGCAGTGCAAATAATGCTGTCAAATCAACAGCAGGGATCATCACATTTTACAATGCTACAGGAATATTTTCGGGTGCATCTTTTGAAAGTGATGACGGGTCAGCTTCAACAGGTGCATTAAGATGGACAGGTCCTGAAACATTAAACTGGATCGGTGCAGTAAGTACCGACTGGTACACACCTGGTAACTGGGCTTCCAGCTTAGGAGGAAATGGAGTACCGGATGCCAATAAAAATGCCATTATTGCTGTGAATGCTTACAATAGAAATCCAACCATAGATGGAAGCGGAGGAATGGCAAGCTGTAAGAACCTGACCATTAATTCAACAATGATCCTGACAGTTGCAACCGGTGCAGGAGCAAGTGATCTGGTAGTAAATGGCGATGTACAAATAAATGGTGAAATAAGAGCAAATACAGCCAATGATTATATTGAAGTAACAGGAAACTGGATCAAGTCAACCGGAGGTACTGCGAATCTTACCAACGGTACGGTTACATTTACGGGAACCGGAAGCAAAACAATCAATAATGGTACAGGAACATTCAGAAACTTTACAGTTAATAATGCCGGGTTGGTCGCTACACTTGGTGCTAATACAACGGTGAATGGTGATCTGACGATCACCACGGGAGCATTGGATGTTTCCGGAAATTTTTATTCATTGAACGTAAAAGGTAACTGGATCAACAACGGAACATTTAATGCACGTACCGGTTCAGCTGCAACAGTTACTTTAAGTGCGACAACAGCAGGCTCCGTTATACTGAATCCAGGAAACAGCTCCTTTAATAATTTGGTCATAAATGGGGGGGCATCCACTGTATATACATTAACCACCAGTAATTTATCGGTGGCCGGGCAAACTACCATTACCAGTGGTGAATTGAACTTAAACAGTTTAACATTCAATGCGGGGGATAATTCGGGAACTGATCCGGTGAGTGTTAGTGGTACATTGAATATCAATCAAAATGCATTCTTAAAATTAGGAACCAATGCATCGGTAAATGTGAATTCCGGTGGAACAATCAGAGTAGTAGGAACAGCAGGAAACCTTGCAACCGTTACCAAGCAAAGTGGTGGTTCAACCTACGCATTTGCCATCAGCTCAGGAGGTACCATTCATGCACAATACTATTTATTTGAATACATGAATATTGCCGGTATCATTGTAAATGCAGGAGCAAATATTAATACTACGAATAATTTCAGTAATGGTACGTTCTCCAATGGTTTTGCAGGCGGTAAGTTCCTCGTTCTGCTGAATAATTTTTCAAGCTATACAGCAAATGGTGTGGCGTTTAACAGCGGACCAGCATATTCTGTTTCCAGAACATCTGGAACAGGTGAGATCACATTTAATGATCCGACAGGTCCGCTTGCAAGTTACCTGTATGAACAGGATGATGATTCTCCTACCACAGGATCAGTGCGCTGGACCTATACCAATCCCCAGCTGTTCTGGATAGGAGTAGTGAGTACAGATTGGCAGGATCCCAATAACTGGAGTTCAACGGGCCCTCCTGGTCCGCCGGATTTAACGACAGATGTGACGATCTCGGCAGGAACCCCTTATCAACCGGTATTAACAGCCAATGCGCAAACAAGTGACTTTACCATGGCCTCAGGAAGTACATTAATAATGGGATCCTATAATATGAATTTAGCCGGTAAGTTTTCCAATAATGGAGGTACGTTTACCAGCAATGGTACTGTAACCATGTCTGCGAGTACCGGAACAATTACAATTGATCCGGGAACAAGCAGTTTTTATAACCTGACAATTGCCGGCCTGGCTAATTTTACAAGTGCGAATAATATTGGTATTAATAATGATTTTGTGATCAACAGCGGAAGAACATTCACTGTTGCCAATGCTTCACATACAATAACAATAGGAAACAACTGGACAAGTACAGGCGCTACTTTTACACATGGAAATGGTACAGTGGTATTCAATAAAAACAGCGGCTCGTGTTCTTTAACAACGGGCGTTGCCGGTGCAGGAGGAGTAACATTTTATAATCTAAGTGTTATTCAGGCAATCGCTTCTCCAACACTTACAAAAACGCAAACCTTGACAGGGAATATGACCGTTGCCGGAACGTTCCTGGTGTCCAGCAGTAAATGTATATTTTCCTGTGGAACAAACAATACTGTTAATTTAACAGGGACATTAACCTTTGGAACCGGTGCAACATTAGCAGGAGGTAGTTCCACTATTAATGTGAGTGGTTCCTGGTTAAACAATATCGGTACAGGATTCAGTTATGGAACCAGCACAGTTGTTTTAAACGGATCCAGTGTTCAGACAATCACCAGAAGTACGACATTGGGTGAAACATTTTATAATCTGACCATTAACAATGCTGCAGGAGTTACCTGTGCTAAACCGGTTGTGATATACGGAACGTTAGCTTTAACAAATGGAATGGTGACCACCACTTCTACCAATACCCTTACGATGGCGGCAGGTAGCAGTACCACCCTTGGTACGGCAACAAGTTATGTAGTAGGTCCGCTTATTTACAATGTTGCTGCTTCCGGTGCACGAACGCTGAATTTTCCTATCGGTAAATCCACTTCCTGGAGACCTGTTGCTTTGAATGTGACACATTCAAGCAGTGGTGCAGCAACGTATACTGCGGAGATGTTCAACAGCTCTGCAAGAGCATTGGGCTATACGATCAATGGCGGTACTATCAACAGTGTTTCATCAACCAGATACTGGCAGATCGATCGCGCCGGTACAGCCAATCTTACAAGTGCCACCGTTACACTGTATTATAAAACAACGGGAGCGCCGGATGTGGTTACGGATCCGACCAATCTTAGAATTGCAAAAACGGTTGGTACAGGTTCCATCTGGAACGATGTAGGCGGTACGGGCTCGGCGGCCGGGACCGGTAGTATTACTTCTGCTTCTTTTACCACATTCAGTAAATTTACATTAGCCAATGCAACCGGTGGAAGCAATCCTTTACCTATTGAACTGATTAGTTTTACTGCAACTCCGGTTAATGAGCAAGTGAACCTTGACTGGACCACTGTGACAGAAACAAACAACGATTATTTTACACTTGAAAAATCAGTGAATGGAGTTAATTTTGAGGAACTGACCAAGGTGGATGGTGCCGGGAATTCCACAAACAGAAGAGATTATCAGTGCATCGATACAAAACCTGTGAACGGTCTGAATTATTATCGATTGAAACAAACGGATTTTGACGGACAGTTTGTTTATTCAAACATCCTTTCCGTAACTTTTGGCAGGAGCACGGAATTGTCGCTGAGCGTTTATCCGAATCCAGCCATATTGAATGATCTGCAAGTAAATATAAGTGGAAATGCAGGAGAACAGGTAAACGTCGTGATGAGGGATGTTTTAGGAAAAGAATATTTTAACAGGACCATCCTGATCGGTGAAAACAATCATCAGTTAACCATTACACGAAATGGGGCTATACCTGCTGGTGTTTATTTTATTGTTGCCACCGGCAATAATAAAATGTTCAGTCAACGTGTGATTATACAATAAAGAATAACACATTCAGGAAGAGCCGTATGATACTCATCATACGGCTCTTTTGTCTGAAAACAGTATTCTGAATTTTGCTGGAGTGCAGTCAGAAACGTATGTGTATTTTAACTACATCATGGTCAATCTGTTTCCCGGCTATGCTGTAACCAACAGCTGCACATTCCACATCAATTATTTCCAGTTATCGCACGTTGTTTTAGTGAAAAGTTCCGGATAGTCATGTCACCTTAAAAAAGCTCTGTTTATACCTTCTTTACAGTATGTTTTTTATGATTTCCGCATCTTTTTTTCTGTTATCTTTGAAACAATCAAAAAGTAGTGATAATTACTAATTCAGTATCTCTGTTGTTTATGAAATTATTAGAAAATAAAGTCGCATT
>CAZMRM010000169.1:7776-8204 GCA_964568515.1 uncultured Chitinophaga sp.
ATTTGCCCAGCAAGGCGCTCATATTGCTTTTACCTATCTTTCATCCGTAGAAAAAGGACAGGCATTGGAAAAAGAATTACAGACCTTTGGAATAAAAGCAAAAGGCTACCGCTCGGATGCTGCTGATTTTAAAGCTGCAGAAGAGCTTGTAAATTCTGTAGTTGCTGATTTTGGTACAGTGGACATATTGGTAAATAATGCCGGTATTACACGTGACAACCTGCTGATGCGCATGAGTGAAGAACAGTGGGACGAGGTGATAAATGCCAATTTAAAATCAGTATTTAATTTAACAAAGGCGGTACAAAAGCCGATGTTGAAACAACGCAACGGTTCCATCATCAACATGAGCTCTGTTGTGGGGGTGAAAGGAAATGCCGGTCAGGCCAACTATTCGGCTTCGAAAGCCGGTATTATCGGTTTTACGA
>CAZMRM010000170.1:0-2497 GCA_964568515.1 uncultured Chitinophaga sp.
GCCGGAGCCGGTTCCGGTGGCCATTCATACACACCGAAATATTGCAACGCCCTTGTAAGATGTACTGCCGGAGCGGAAAAAGAAATATCGTTATAGCTGTTGATGCCAAAATCGCCGAGTGTTTTTGGGTGCTCCAGGTCAATCCCGTATAAACGTTTGCACTCATGAATGAATTTTTCAGCAGGATCATTGATCAGGAATTCGACAAGTAAACGCGAGCCATACTGAACTACGCGTGCTTCATACACTTCATTCAGCCAACGATAAACACCCCTGATATTTTCATCACCGGCCCTGTTATCAAAAATACTTTCTGTTGACTCTTCTGTTTCATCCGTTTGAATGCGTTGCCGTGTTTTCTCTATGCTGTGCCGTAAACGCTGAATTGTTTTGGTGATGATGTATTCTCCGAAACCAGAAGAAGCTGCCTGTTCAGGAGTAGCATTTCCGTTTACTATTTCATAGGATCCATCCAGCGTAAAGGTGGTGGGGCCCCCGTAGGTACTGCTCAGTTTATCATATGTAAATTGCGTGAATGATTCAGCAGCAGCTTTCTGCGCCTGGTATTCAAAATTAGCTTTTGTTTCAGAATTATTGTTTTCCTGAAAACGTTCATCGGATTCTTTTGTGATCGCTATCTCTTCGATGCGGCTTAATTTTCTTTTTTTAGTTTCCCTCCGTTCTCCGCGCATTACATTTTCAATGTGCGCAAGATCACCGCTTTGGTATCCTATCCGCTTTTTTCTCACCATCTCCAAATGACCAACTGCGTAGGGTTCGACCCAGCTCTGTCCCGAAGACCGGACCGGTTTGGAATAGGGAGGTAATGGAATAGGTATAGGAAAAGGTGGCGACTGTAAGAGAATGGAAGCATCCAGCAGCTGTTCTATGGTTTTCGAACCCGGTGCTGCATGCTGTAAAACAATTGACTGATCTGCTTTTCCGGAAGAAACAGCTTCTATTGCATCGTCCATTGTTTTTGAGTCCCGGACAGAAGATGAATAAGCACCTGCAATTGTTTCCTGAAAATGACAGAATACAATTGTTCGTGTGAGCATAGTAAAAACTTCCGGCCGGTAACCGCCATTCAGTAGCACCATTGCAAACCAGCTCTGCCAAAAGTCGTCCCTGGCCTGAGCATATGCTGTTGAATTGATGTAAAGCAGTAACTCATCGATGTTTATTTTTAGCTCGAACGCGATCCATTTCATCACTTCTGACGGATCATAGGTTGTTTTGCGTTCTATGATTTTGTCGAGCCTGTAAAATTGAGAAACAGGTTGCCCTTCCAACCGTTCAGGAGAAGAGATAAAAGATGAACTTTCGATCCATGTAACAGCAGCCTGTTCCATTTCCATACGTGTAGTTTGTTGCAAGAGCAGATAAAAGAATGAACCTTGTTCAGGAATGGGCGGACCGGGATAATTTACAAAGTGAAGATTTTCCTCAGCAGAAATTAAGGAAGGCCATCCTTTTATGCTGATATAAGGGAACAAAGGAGAAAATTCCTGATTCACAGTCGTTAAACGATCTGTTGGAAAATCGGGTTGATCCGGAATTACCGGTATCACCGGTTTCTTATAATCATAAAAATATTTCACCATCGCTCCTTCAAATTGTAAATCAGAAGGTACCCTTCCATAATCCAGCCTGGCTTCCACATACCCATGATCTGCTCCCGAATTATCGAGCCATACGCAGCCCTTTAACCGCTGGCCGTTGATGTGGGCATCCAGTATAATTTCTCCATTAACACTTTCTTTGAATAGTTTGTTTCCGGGGTCGGATTTGGAAAAGACACACAATGACATCCGATCAGGAACATGGCCTGACTGTATTCGAAAATCAAAAACAAGGGTGCTGTTGTTAACATCCCATGTATAAGTATATCGGTTTAATTCAGACATCTTGTGTTATCAATGATATAAGGTGAAATTGTTTTGTGTGAAGTTAAGTATGCACTACAGCTGTAAATCGTTCTACTTATATTTGCAGAACATCTTCTTTATAAAAATGGAATTCGTATTTTTTGGCCGTCATTCCTGTCCCCCCTCCTGTTAGTATCAGTTCTCCTTTACATTTATCTTTCATGTTAACCAGTGTCGAATAGCCATCATTTTCCATTTGCTGTAACCGGGTAGCCTGTTTTGTACAGGAGAGCTTTCGTGCTAAAAATGCATCGGGGACATTGAACATAAAAAATTCTCCCGGAGCAAGGCCGGAACGTATGGCAGTAATTTTTTTTCCTCTGCTCAGTACAATATCCGGTGAGCCTTGCGGAAGATTGTTAAACACCTCAATGCAATTAATTTCCCCCGATTTTTCATTGGTTAATTTTGTCATTCCTTTTACTTCCTGAATGGTATAGCGCAAACCATCCTTGATCAGAAGCGGAGGGGAAAAGTTACCGTATGCGTCCCGGATCTGCAGGTACATTGAAAAATCATACAGGAACGGATAAGAGAAGTCATAGGAACAATGCTCAATGTAACACAAC
>CAZMRM010000170.1:2507-3058 GCA_964568515.1 uncultured Chitinophaga sp.
AGCTGATCGAAAAAGCCTGCCGGTTCAAAAAAGATCACATCGACCGGTGAAGCACTCATTGATTTATTTACAAAACAAATTTCTGTGACTGACATAGGACTAATTATTCAGTTAAAAAAAGGCCGGTCGGGATTGGTAAGAAAAGATCTGACGGAACTCCCACCGGCCATAAAGAAGCAGACTATGCCATTACTACATTCTGAAGAGAGAACGAGTAAGGTTGTGCACCGGCACCTGAACCGCCACCCACCATTACAATATCAGCACTCGAAATCCCAAGCAGGGAGAACGATGTATTCACTTGTGAAATGATTGCCGAATCCATCACTTCACCTTCTTCCACCTGTGAGACAACACCAATGTAAATGGTTGGTTTGAATACAAATGCTGCCATTTGCCCGGGAACTACATTTGTTTTGGTGGCAAGCAGTTTTCCTCCTTTGTAGATATTAGCATTGATAGAGCCGGCAGGAAGCTGGTTTTTTACATCCACTTCGGTTACATAATTCGAAAAAACGGTTTTAACAAGCTGATCACCTGAAGAAGTCAGC
>CAZMRM010000170.1:3068-8179 GCA_964568515.1 uncultured Chitinophaga sp.
GCCAGCATTTGAGGGGTATAGTTACCATAACTGTCGCTTGCCGAAACATACATATTCAGCGGGTAAGTAAACGGATGATTATCACCCGTACCACAATTACGGATAACCTGCCAGGCTACGGCTATCTCTGCAAAACCAGGAGCCTCGTTTTTCTGAAAAATAACAATCTCCGAATTGTTCGAATCATTGGATAGATTGATGAAATTAAGTTTAATGTTTGATGTGCTCATTTGAATTAAGTTTTTTATGATCCTTACTCTGTTTCATGGGCTTTTCAGGTTCCGCCATTGTGTATTTAAATCGGGTAAACAATGAACTGATAGAGAAATGAAGAAGCTAGCTTTCTTTTGATTTCTGAAACAAAACTATTCTATTGATAAAGCGGAGGGGATTAAAATGACAGGAAACCGGAATTCATTGTCATGAGAACAGAAAAATGTGGCATAAGGATCTGTACTAAAAAAGAATTCCTTTGCAGAAGAAGGAGCATGTAGATAGATGAGCCGGAAGAATGCTAGTTTAAAATAACAAACTTATTCAGGAGCTGTTTGTAAGTATCACTTAGCATTACTTTATGATTGCCTTTTAAAACTATTAAATTATCGCTCACAATAATTTCTTCTATTTTTCCGGAATTTACTATGTAGTTTCTATGGGTACGGCAAAACTTAGCAGGATCCAGCAGTCCGGTAATTTTGGTCAGTGACATCAGAATCACAAACTTCTCCCGTTCGGTAATAATATTGCAATACCGGTCCTCTACTTCGATGTACACGATATCATCGACCAGCACTTTTTTTAACGATTTGTTTTTTTTCACAAACAGATACTCATCACTTATTACGGTATCCTTATCTTCACTCAAAAAGACATTGGTTTGAGCATAAAATTTTTCAACCGCCATTTCCAGGGCATATACAATCTCTAATTCATTAAAAGGTTTTAATAAAAAGCTAAAGGGTTTTGTAAGTTTGGCTCTTTCAAAGATTTGCCTGTCCTTCGAATAAGATAAAAAAACAAATGGCTTTAATTTATCGGAAAAAATATTGATCGTTTCTGCAAAGGCAATACCGTCGGGTTTTCCATCCAGAAAAATATCAATTATCACAATATCGATCTGATTGTTGTTAAATAGTGTCAATGCTTCTGAATGGGTCCGGGCTACTCCGACAACCGTATAATTATTTGCTGTAAGTACTTTTACAAGAACATCGCTCTCTGCCGGAACGTCTTCAATTATAAGTACATTTATAGTATCCATCATTTTAAGTTTTAGGTATAATGATTATGATTTTAGTGCCAATACCTTCCTGACTTTCAATTTCCAATCTGCCTCCGTTCTTATGGAGCATACTTTTGCACAACTGTATTCCCAATCCGGTTCCGGTGTTTTCATCACGTTCTTTTTTTGAAAGCAGAACCGTTCCGTTAAGCAGTTCCTGTTGCACTGTTTTATCCATTCCTGATCCATCATCTTCAATAATCAAATGACAAAAATGATCAGCTGAAGGACGCACGTATATAAAAATTGTTCCGTTTTCTTTTGAAAATTTAATCGCATTGTCCAGGATGTTCCTGATAATTATTTTAAGAGAATCCTGATCAGCGGAAATAAAAATTTTAGCCGGTACCTTATTATCCAAACGAATGTTTTTGTTCAGTAACAATGATTTGTAATTGTATGTTACCTGCTCTATGATGGATAACAAATGCAGCGATTCCTTATGGAAATAGGCTTGTTTTGTTTGCAATGTGGCCCAGTTCAGCAAATTATCCAGTAAATTGTAAGTGCTGTTTGCAATCTCACTGTTATTAGATAGCAAATGTGTTGTTGCTGAAAAATTATTATTTTCAATACTTTCCAGCAACTTAGCGTTGCTTGTTTTCAAAGCGCTGACAGAAGATCGCAGATCATGGCTAACGATGGAAAATAGTTTGTCCTTGGCAGCATTTAGTTCTTTTAACTCTTCTTTTTGTGCCGATATGATTTTATTTTGCCTGTTTTTTTGTTTATAAAAATAAACGCTTACTGCAAGCAGCAATACTAATAGAACCGAGGAATAAAACAAGCTGTTTCGTTGAGCCACTTTTAATTTATTCTCCGTTTGAAGTACATTTACCTCCTGTTGTTTTTGTTTGACAGCAATTTTTTTTTCAGCATCTGCAACGGCCCAGATTTTATTTTGGTCATTTAAAGAATCCCTCCAGGCTTCATATTCTTTTCTGTAAGCAATAGCCGGCACAAAGTTTTTCCTGTTTTCTTCCACCACGGCCATATTGAGCGCCGCATTTTGTTTTAATTCAACTGAGCTTACATTTTTGGATAATTGATATGCTTTTTCAAAATAAGGGATAGCCTGGTTGTCCTTGAATTGATTGTAGTAAAGTGTTGCAATATCCATATACGTGCCTGCCAGCAACAAACTATCTTTCTTCTCCTTCTGCAATGCAGCACTTTTAAACAGGTATTTTTCTGCCTTATCATAGTTCTGCAACTCTATGTAGCAAATTCCTATATCATGAAGCAATGAACTTCTATCATAATCGTAAGTAGTATTTTCCGGAGCTCCTTCTATTTCCTGAAAGCTGGTTACCGCTTTGGAAAAATCACCTTGCTCAAGGAAAATCGTACCTGCACCAATTTTTACTTTATAAAAAAAAGGAAATGAAGTGGTTATCAGATCAAATTCTTTTTTAGCTTCTGAAAACATTTTTTTTCTCCGAAAACCAGTTGCCCTGAAATAATGGCAATAATTATTCAGGTTGGTATCTGAAGTAAGCATTAATTGTTTCATGGAATACACCAATGTGGAGTCCCATTCCTTCATTAAAAAAAAGGATTGGGCCTTTTGAAAATTAATTTCTTTTTTATTTTCTTTGGCTGTTTTTTTTACTTCCAGTTCAAACGATTGTTTTTCTGAATGTTCCTGAGAAAAAAGCGAAAAAGAAAAAAACAGCAGAATAACAAAAATTAATTTAATTTTTAATACTCTGCTCATTGTAACGTGTATCTGGACTTCGTGATTTTGTTTGTTATTTCAATGTTATATCAACTCTGCACATTTGTAACCGTTCCTCTGGAACTTACAGGGTCCGTATCCCAAATGAAAGTTTGTATTGTCTTAATATCTGCGAAGCTTACATCAGGTGGTAAATTTTCATCCACAGCTTTAAAAGAAATCTGATAGGCCTGAAAATCCTTCGCTTCAGTCGCTACAGCATCATAACTTATAAAAAACTGAAGTTGGGGAGTGCCAGAGTCACTAATGCTAAACTCCTGATAAATGGCAAAACTATCTGCATTTAGTCCTTTGATAGCGGCATCAATAAAAAATACAGTACTTACCTTTATATGCTGTTTATGACTTAAATACACTTCCACAAGCGGTGGTAAAGGTATAAAGGGACGTTTATCAGCAAATGTTATTATACCATTTTTGGAAAATTTTTTTTCTTTAACATGAACTCCGGGTGGAATAGATATTTTAGAAACAGTTTGCGTATGTATCTCATTTTTCATAGGATTCTGTTTTTATAATGAGTAGACAAGGTATTATTTTTTTTATTTATTTCTATGTCAAATCTCATTAAAGATTACCCGTTGAATAACTTCCATTAACCTGGAATAATCACAAAAACACATTTTTTAATTGATTTCTATTTAAAAGATAAGTTGAAAGTATCGTAATTCCTGCTCCGATCAGAAAACTAAACAAGCGGCCAAACCTCCGCTACCTTTTCTGGCAGCCCACCTCATTGTATAACCCTTGTACCCAGATTTTTTCAAAGATTAATTTAAAGTGACTGAATTGCTTGAGCAGTATACCGTGTGTAGGCAAGGCACTTTATTGGGGCGGCTTTGTGTGTAGGATAAGAGGAAGGCGTATAGCAGAGAAGGTTGGTGGATCGGTGGGATTGTCTTCTTCGCAGGGACACATTTATAGTGTCCTGAATTTTTTGTTTCTTTTGTGAAACAAAAAAAAAGATATAAACGGAAATTTTTGGGTGCAAAGTTCGACATAATCATTTCTTATTTACTTACTTTCAAAAGCTTTTTTCATTCGATCTTGTTCCGCTTTCGAAATTCCAATATTCGTTGCAACACTCCTCCATGCACTAACAGCAGTTTCAATTTTCTTTACTATCTGATTGGCTTTCTTTCTATCGATCCGGAAATAATCCGCAACTTCCAAGGCAAGTTCCAGATCAAGTGAATTATCATTTTCTGAAATATTCAAGCTGAGACCTGCACCATATTCATTCGGATTGATGTCATACGCCGGAGATAATCGCCATCCAAGATTGGTCAATAAAAATCCATGATTTCTTAAATGATCATCTGTATTTTTTATAGAAATATAAAAAACAATCCTTCTCCAGAGTTCCTTTAAATCAGCATCTACGCCGGCACTGTGCTTCATGATGAATTCAGCCATTTCCAGGTAACTCACACCGCTGTCAGCACCATCTCCGTCCATATAGCCTAACAATGTCATTGCTGAGGCAAAATGGATACGTTCGCTCTTCCTATTTCTATCAAATCGTTTTGTAAGATACGTATGTTGTTTATTTTTAAATTGCATTATGTCTCCTTTTGCAACAGTTAATCCTGCAGTTGAAGCCAGCGTATTTACCACCATTTCCCATGCGCCAATATTCTTTTCGTCCTTAATACTTGGAAACTTTGCAATCCATAAACGACCCTGAGGATCTGCAACACTTGCCTTTGGGCGTGCACCACCTAAGGATGATCCGTGGGCAATCAATAGATTGATCCATTTCAGATATTCCTCATCGTCGCTGTTATCTTCTTCAATTTTTTTACTCGCTTCTTCTAACTCCCTCAATGAAGTAAATGGCGGAGCAGCCATTTTCCAGTCATCATTCAAAAAATTCCCTTCCATACTTAATTTAAATCGTAGACCACCCATTCGATGACCATCAAATACACCAAGTAAGTAATCCGATTCCAGCAACTTTTTTGCAGAACGCTTTTCTCTTCTTGCCAGTATCGCTTCTCTTCTGTCCATCAATGCACGGCCCCAACGATCAGGCGAAGAATCCATAAATGCTCCGAAGTTTAATTTTTCATTTCCCGGAAAATAACGACC
>CAZMRM010000171.1:0-8122 GCA_964568515.1 uncultured Chitinophaga sp.
ATTTTTGCCAGTTGATTATAAGCTGTTATCCATGCATCTATTATTTCAGGTGTTGCCGCATCACCCAATACTTCCTGAATGGATGAGATCAGGTGGTTACCCACAATAATGTAGTGCTCCGGACGAATATCCAGACTGGTATGTTTATGGCCGATACTATTAATTGTTGGCATTAATACGCCCGGGTTCGCAATATTTTCTGCATAGGCAAGTACGGCACCGGCAAGTGCGGTTTGCTGCTTGCCGCTTTGCTGGTTACCCATATTGAATATATTTTTTAATTCCGGATTGTGTTTGAACATTCTCGTGTAAAAATGGGTAGTCAGCAAAACGCCATGTTCTTTAAGAACAGGGACGGTTGCAAGGATCAGTTGTTTTTGTTCTGTTGTCATAATAAAATAGATTAATACTTTTTATCTCAAATTAAATTAGTGTTATCAAATCCGGATTGATGAACAGGACAAAATTAAGAGATAAAATAATAAAAGACAAATTTATCCTTTATTATTGTGAATATTAATTCATTCATATACTGTTTAAAGCAAGTTTCAAATCATTTATTAAATCGTCTGCATTTTCTATTCCTATGGACAACCTTAATAAATTGTCTGTAATCCCTATTTTTGATCTTTCCTCCGGCGGAAGACTTTTATGTGAAGTAAGGCTGTCTTAAAACAACTACGAATTTACAGGCCTTTGAGAGACCCAGCTTTCTCTAAGCAGCCAATTATTTATTCATTCCAGCCATCTGAATACACCTGTATTTCATAATGATCCGTTATCCTTTTATACTTTTCCTCAGATCGGATGGACGTGAATGTGTAAACGAATGAAAGGTATTGCTGAAAGCTCCCAGAGTATCATAGCCCACCGTAAAAGAAATCTCACTGATTGTTTTATTGGTTTTTAATATCAACTCAATAGCTTTAACGATACGAAGTGTTTTGAGGTATTGAAGGAACGACATGTGCAGATTGGCTTGAAATAAGCGGGACATGGAGCGTTCGCTCACACTGAACTTATTACTGATACTTTTCAGACTGTGTTGTTCACCTATATTTTTTTCAAGGAACCTGATTATTTTTAACATACGCTCATCCTCTGTAACAGGTAAAATAATCGGTAACGATTTATTATTAAGCCTGGGCAGTATATTTTTCAATGCTATCAGGAATTCAAAATTTTTATCTCTTTTATCTACATTTATTCCATCCCAGCACTCTGTATAGTTGATCATCTGAATGAGCAGCTCATTTGCCGGATAGATGCCAAGCTTACCGTAAAAAGGATTTTTATCATCATCATGCGAATAAAAATATAATGAACGCAGTACGGTTGCAGAATATCCTATTCTCAATACATGAGGCAATCCCTGAGGAATCCAGAAATAGTGACGTGCAGGAACTACATAGGTCTTGTAGTCGATCGTGATATAGGCTATACCTCCCTCCACATAACTCAGCTGGCCCTTTGTATGTGTATGTAAAGGAATCAGTTTTTCTGATTTCTCGTGCATTACGAATACAGCTGAAGGTTTTGTATCGATTTCAGGTAAAGAAGCAATTAGTCCCATAATAAAGTTTTAAATACCATAATAAAAGTATTTACAAAGCTACTGTTTTATTTGGCTGGATTCGATAAAATATTGACTGATTAAAGGAAATGGCATGCCCTTATAATCTATAATATTGCATTGGCATTCAATGACAATGTTTATGAAGTATTATTTCTTAATGATTACCATTCTTGGAGGTACTGTTTATGCAAGAGGACAATTAACCATTCATTCGAACGATACATTAAACCTGTCACTTTCCGGAGTTTGGCAAAAAGCAGAAGCTGCCAGTCGTGCCATCGGAATAAAAAATAAAGAAGCAGAGATACACAATGAAGAAATAAAGGATGCGATAATGGAGCTGTATCCTGAGTTGGGAATTGGTGGTCATGTGGAAAAAGCTACGAATATGCCAATTTATGAGAACGGTCTGTTCGAGCAACCCGCTCAACATGAAATAATCCATACGCTTTATAAAATTGGTGCAGATTTTTATCTCAATTTATACAACGGAAATAAATTTAATTTAAAGATCAAAGAAGAAAAAACGCTTCATCAAATTTCGCTGATCCGGAAAGATCAAACCGTCTCTGATATTCATTATAAGTCAGCAGCGCTTTATCTGGATCTGCAAAAGTCATTTATATTTCTTCATCTGATCACCCAGGACATTGCTGATCAGGAAAAGCAATTAAAAGAAATCAAGTCCTTTCATAAAAATGGTGTGGTCCTGAAAAGTGATGTGTTGAGGGTGGAGCTGGATCTGTCAAAACGTAAAATGATGTTGGTACAAATTCAAAATGATATTCTTATAGCCAATCAAAAACTAAACATTCTGATCGGGGTTCCTGATGACCAGGTCATATACCCAACTGATGTTTTAAATACTTTTGAAAACAAGGTGAATACCTATGAGGACTGTTTAAAACAAGCATTGTTACACTCTTTTTCTTATCATATTTCCGAGCAGCAGACAGAATTAAGCAAACTTAATCTGAGACAGGTAAAAGCGAACATACGTCCAAAGGTTGGTTTGTATGGCGATTTTTACTATGCAAATCCGCAGATATTTCTTTTTCCGTACAATCCCTATTGGTATTCCTTAGGTGTTGCGGGAATCAAAGCTTCATTTCCGATTTCTTCTTTTTATCACAATATCCATAAAGAAAGAAGTGCCAGGTTGGAACTGGATAAAGAAGAGGAGGCACATAAAGATACGGAAGACAGGGTAAGACAGCAAGTTAAAGAGGCCTATCTGCGTTATAGGGAAGCCCTGATACAAATAGATGTTGCCAGGGTAAATGTGGAGCAGGCAACTGAAAATGCCCGTATTATCAAAGATACTTATTTCAATCAGACTTCTCTCATCACAGACTTACTGGATGCAGACATACAGGTTTTACAAACAAAATTTGAGCTTGCTGCCGCAACCATCATGGCACAGAATAAATATTATCTACTTCAAAACATAATCGGCACACTTTAAAAAAATGAAAAAGAAATATACTGTTACAGACAGGTTAATTACCAGGATCACAGGCTGGATAGCAGGTATCACCATTGTAGCACTTGCTTTATGGGGCATACAAACCTTATGGAGCTATTATAATTATGAGCAAACCAATGATGCACAGGTACAGGAATATGTGAATCCTGTGATATCCCGTGCAGGTGGTTTCATTGTAGCCGTGAAATTTGAAGAGAACCAGCATGTAAAAAAAGGTGACACATTATTACTGATAGATAAGCGCGAATATATCATTCAACAGGCTCAGACAGAAGCTTCTGTCCGGAAAGAAGAGGCCCGCCTGAATGTTTTGAAAAGTAATATACAGACATTAGAAAAAATAGCACAGTCAGCGTTGGCCCAGGTAACTGCCAATAAAGCAAAAGTATGGAAGCAGCAACTGGATTATGACAGGTATGAACAATTATATAAAGAAGAGTCTGCTACAAAACAACAGCTGGAAAATATGCAGGCTGCCTTGGATGTGAATAAAAGCGATTATAAGTCTGCACTGGATAATTACAATGCCGCTCTTTCCAAAATCCATGATATTGAAGCAGAAGAAGAAGTATCCAGGGCGGAAATTTTAAGATTGAATGCCTTATTGGACCGTCACAAGCTGGATGTAAGCTATACGATAATAACAGCTTCCTATGATGGGAGAATGGGCAGACGAACGGTTGAAGTAGGACAAATGATCAATGCAGGAGAAGTACTGGCATTCATTGTTAACAATGAAACCGATAAATGGATCGTTGCCAATTACAAAGAAACGCAGATAGCTGGTATGCGCATTGGCGACTCTGTCATATTTGAAGCGGATGCGTATGCGAATCGAAAATTTAAAGGCACCATCATTTCTTTATCACCTGCTACCGGCTCCAGTTTTTCTCTACTACCGCCGGATAATGCAACCGGCAATTATGTAAAAATTGTACAACGTGTACCCGTACGAATACGGGTAAATGGAAGCAAAGAAGAAACAGATCTGCTGAAAGTCGGAATGAATGTAAATGTATACGTACCAAAAACAAGGCATCATGGATAATGCATTACCGATATTCAAAAGCTGGGCTCCGGAATGGCTGATCAAGGTTATTCTGTTCAGCCTGTTATTGCCAAGCGTTGTACTTTTTTTTCTTCCCCTTGCCAATGTCAATGCAGCAGCAGGTTATTATGGAAGCGAACCGGCAGATATACAATTTGCAGTAGTTTTATTTTATGCGGGGTATGTCGGATTTTACTGCCTGGAGCGCAGATTCTTCATTTACCTGGCTACCAAGGAATACTTTATTGTCTTCACTTTTTTAAACATTCTTACTACGTTTATCACGTATCACACGCAGGAATTATACATACTTTTTCCGGTTCGTTTTATCCAGGGTATGCTGTTTTCAAGTACTGTCAATCTCTCTCTTCAGGTAATGTTTACCAGGTTGAAAAGCGAGCGTGCAAGAGAAATCAGTTTTTCTGTTTTCTTTTGCATGTTACTTTGTGCCATTCCATTCAACAATTTTATAACAGCTGACCTGATCGATGCTTTTAATTTTAATATGGTCTATAAATGTGCCTTGTTTTCCTACGTTCCGGGATTTTTCATGTTAATCATTTCTATGAACAATACACGTATGAATGTACGGTTCCCTTTATATAAACTGGATTGGCAAAGCTTTTCATTTTACAGCATCATATTGTGTCTTGTAGGGTATATCATGGTCTACGGACAAGAGTATTACTGGCTGGAAGACAAACGGATATTTTACAGTACGCTCTCCATTGTTTTCCTGTCGCTTTTGTATGTGCTTCGTCAAAAAAGAATGAAACGGCCTTACATAGATTTCTCCATATTCAAATACAGAAACTACAGTATCGGTATTTTACTGTTATTTATCATGTATATATGCCGGTTTGCATCCGGTATCACCAATACATATTTTGCTACAGTCCTGAAATTTGATCCGATACATGTTTCCTACATCAATCTGCTAAATCTGACCGGTATTGTTGCAGGTGTTATTATTTCCTGTTGCATGCTGTTACAACGAAAAAAGATACGTCATATATGGGTTCCGGGCTTTACTCTGTTGCTGGTCTTTTATGTATGCATGTTTTTTTTATTTGATATACAAGCCGATGAACAAAATTATTTTCTTCCGCTTTTTATTCAGGGAATGGGAGTTGGAATGATCATGGTCCCTACGATCATTTACGCGATCTCATCCGTACCTGTATCTATAGGGGCATCTGCAGCAGCCGTATGTCTTGCTATCCGTTACTTAGGATTTTGCGTAAGCATTGGTATTATTAACTATTTTGAATTATACGGGAAAAGCAGGCATTATAATTCTTTTCAGGATCATTTGACCAGGCTTGATCCCATTGTTAAACATACAATGGGAACACATACACACTATTTAATATCGAGGGGAATGTACCAGACACAATCCGTAAAAGCATCCAACAGGTTAGTGGTTAGAGCAATAGACGGGCAAAGTCATTTGCGCTTTGCTATGGATTATTATGAAATGATGGCATGGCTGATCATCGGTACATTGATATTAATTGCATCTTTTTCTTATTTAAATAAGACAGTAATCTACTTAAGATCAAAAATACTTTCACCGGCATAACAATACTTAAATAATTTAACATGATCCCATTAATCAGAATCAAACGTATCTATGAGTCATCCTTAAAGACGGATGGTTACAGGGTACTGGTAGATAGGCTCTGGCCACGGGGTGTCACCAAAGAGAAAGCTAGTATAGATGATTGGGCAAAGGATCTTGCCCCTACCGTCGAACTAAGAAAATGGTTTGGTCACACCCCTTCTTTGTGGACCGCATTTCAAAAAAAATATAAACAGGAACTGAAGCAGAATAAAATGGCGCATCAGTTCCTGGAAAACAATAAACATCGAAAAGTAATAACACTTGTTTATGCGGCGAAAGACAAGAAACACAACCATGCAATAGTGCTGGGCGATTTTTTAATGTCATGTTATGGAAAAATCTGATACACCAACCATCCTGTTTACACTCGTTTATAAAACAGAAGAAACAAGGGTACAAACATTTACTGATCAATACATGAGTTTAATGACGTTAATCTCTGATCACCTTGCTATCAGTGGGTTTGGATTGTGCAGTGGAATGGGAAGCTGCGGCACCTGTTTAATTCACATCCGGAGAAAACAGGTGCCGGTAAAAACCAGTTGGTTATCCTGTGGAATGGCTGTAAATGATGATTTGGCAAATACATATGTTATTATTCCTGATCCTATTTTTTAAGCATTCATAATCTGTAACACATTACTAAATCGAAACACATGGAAGAGTATATAACATTAATGGATGCCGTAAGCGTTCTTGCAGAGAGGGGATATATCATCGATTTCAATATAGTGGAGACAACGCTGACCGGATTCAGACAATTCTCTTCTTTAACTATTCCTCCCGATGATTTTAAAATAGATAAAATTTACAAATGTACAGATGAAGACGAACTGACAAATACGGCATTTGTTTTCGCGATCTCTTCAAAAAGATATAAACTGAAAGGTATTTTGATAAATTCTGTTAACGGCAGTGACAAGGATGAAAGATTGAACGACGTAATAAAAAAAATAGCAAATGCATTTATAAGCGTGATAAAATCGGTGAAGTATGCAGTAGAAATAAAGAACCCGAAGAACAAATAGTCAACAGATTTTATAATCAACTAAAAAATTTCTCTTAATGAATTCATTATACAGTATAAGGCATAAATTAAAAATTTCGATTCTATTATCCATTATCCTCGCCCTGGAAATTTTTAGCAGCTTTTCTCATAAAAAAAATATGTCTGAAATGGAAACCGCTTTCTCTAATGTTTATACCAATCATTTATCAGGACAAGAAATGATACATCATTTAAGCAAGTATGTTTATCAGAGAAAACTGATGCTACTTAAGGACATACCTGACTTAACTTTCAGACTTGATAAGCAATATCTTGAAATCAAAGAAGGAATCCGGAATTATGAACAATCAGAGTCGGGTTCTGAAGAAAAATCAATTCTGAAAAATTTTAAAGCTACTTTTGAGTCTATCCCTGCAGTAGAACATCAAATTAAAATCGCATCAAATGAACTAACAAGGCAACGGTTATTGAAGCTGCATGAAGAACTGACAGATACCCTGTTGGTTCAACTTCAGCAATTATCAAAAGTCGAATTACAAATGGCAGAACAGTTAAATCACAGGTCAAAAAAAATTTCCGGCAATGAAATACTTTTAAACCAGTTTAACTGGGCATTAATAGCCATTATTGGAATAACAATTCAGGCCATGTTGTTTACTTCAAAGTCTGCCATACCCAGATTCCCTCAAAATGAGTGGCTGAATTAAAATCGATAATAATGAATATTTAAAATGGTCACAAATGATACAAATATCAACACATTCCATAGATCAGGCCCAGCTTTTTTTAAGTGCTGAATATAATCAGAGCCTTCTTCTTTGCTGGAAAATACGGACAGGATTCCGGAAATTAATTGAAGTTGAACGGATAAAAGCATATTCGGATTGGTTCTTTGCAACGAATTTGCTTCCGCGCTTTACCATTGAAGAGAAGTTTATATTTCCCATCCTTGGAAAGCAGCATGAGCTTGTAAAATTATCACTGTCAAAACATCGCAGGTTAAAAAAATTATTTGATGAAGATGTGGATATACAAAAATCCTTAAGTTTAATAGAAGAAGAATTGGAAACACATATCCGCTTTGAAAAGCGTAAATTATTAATCGAGATCAAGAAATCAGCTTCTGCCAAAGAATTGCAACTAATTATAAAAATGCTTTCAGAAATACGGTTATCCGAACAATGGATGGACGAGTTTTGGAAATAAATTTATTAAAAAAAATGACAAAAATAATATTCCTTGGTTTATGTGTTGTGCTGTGCATGAGCTGCAACAAGGATAAAAAAGAGTTCACACTCAGGTCTGTTAAGTTGAATTCGTATACGGAATTAGTACATACGCAGCAGAATTTATTTATTAAAATTGTTGAAAACGATGGA
>CAZMRM010000172.1:0-1585 GCA_964568515.1 uncultured Chitinophaga sp.
ATAACTTTAAAACATGATTTTGCCCTTAGATCGTGCATAACCATACGGGTTGGATTCAAGCACATGGGGTATATTTTTACCCAGGGATGTAAACAACTGAATGGAATCTGTCAGGTTTAAACTCTGTTTATAATCATTCTTTTTCTTCTACAATCACAAAAATATCTTCATTGTCACGTTTCATGAGATAATTTTCACGTGCAAATTTTTCAACTGTTTTAGGATTGGTCGTAAGCTCTTTTAAATATCTTGTTATTTCTGCATTTTCTTTTGCATAATAATTACGTTCTTCTTCCAGCTGTTTTATTTCTTTGTGAAATTCGATTTGTGTACTTAAATCGTTCTTATCAAAAAAAAGTACCCATACAGTTAAACCGACAATGGTCAGTAAGTATTTGTTTTTCAGAAAGGGTATGAATTTTTTCATGCTACAAATGTAATTTGTTTTTTGCTGATAAGACAGGATTTTGATAAAGGGTTATTAACCATTAAATTAACAATATTCTATAATACTATAAGGTTTCCGGTAATTTCTTAATTTAATGATCGACCGGTTATTCAGACCTTGCAAAGGACCGATCAGGTAGCAGCATTGCAAATTGATTGGCCATTTGAAAAAACTCTTTTATTAAGTACCTTTTAATTTTAGGCAATAAATATAGAATTAATTAATAATTTTGTCGCGCATAAATTGAATGGATGGAATACATTGGTAAACGAATAAGTATCAAAAAAAAGGAGCAGGAGCTTAGCATCGTGATTTTATCGCCACCCAATAAATTAAAACTGACAATTCTCTTTTGTTGGCTTTTTTTATGGAGTGTGAGCGGAGTTATTGTATTCACACAGCTGTTTTTAGGATATGATGAGAGCACCAAAGTATTTTTAATTGTATGGCTGGGGTTTTGGGCTTATTTTGAGTACAAGATCATTACTGCTTATATGTGGAGAAAATTTGGCCTGGAAAAGCTCAAATTACGCGACGATAAATTAATGTACAAAAGAGACATAGCCGGAAAAGGAAAAATAAAAGTTTTCGAATATGATTTTATAAAAGATTTTCGTATCATTGACAAAAAAGAAAACTCCTTTATGGATAGTTTAAACAATTCGTTCTGGGTTATAGGTGGAGAAAGAATCGCATTTGATTATTACGGAAAAGAGATAAGGTTGGCGTTACAGGTGGATACAGATGAGGCAAAAGGCTTGTATAAATTGTTAAAAGGAAAATTAAACAATAAAACCTGAATAGTATGAAAAGTAATGTTACTGTCCTAGGAGTTGCCAATATTGATAAAGGCTGTATTTACAGTTTAAATTTTGATACTGATTTTATTCCAATGCCTGGAATGAAATTTAATATTGACGGCATTAATGTAAAAGTAGCTGCTGTAAATAACTCCATTAACGAATTTTTATCAAAAAATAAAAAGGAATTTATTTGGGATTTGATCCTGGAATCCGAAGAAAGACTTCACTTTCTTGTCAATAAAACCTACAATTTTATTATGCATCAATAGTTGCTTTATTCAACTATTTTTTCTTTTTGAAATATATTTGACCTTGGTAGATCTGCTGTTCTGCC
>CAZMRM010000172.1:1595-3659 GCA_964568515.1 uncultured Chitinophaga sp.
AAGGTATTTTGCTACTGATAGCCATGAGCGCTAAGTGGGTACCCTTCTTCTGAAAGCAGGTATTGTTTTCTACT
Source organism: uncultured Chitinophaga sp. (assembly GCA_964568515.1). GTDB lineage: Bacteria > Bacteroidota > Bacteroidia > 2-12-FULL-35-15 > 2-12-FULL-35-15 > 2-12-FULL-35-15. The sequence continues at coordinate 1,670 of CAZMRM010000172.1, forward strand.
TTATCCTGTCTATCCTTTGTGAATAAACATAAAAACGCGCATTGTTTGCTTCAATGTGCGTTTTTATAATGTATATAAGTTTAAGAAAGATAGGCTAGGCGCAAATTTGTTTCATTTTTACTAGAATTTAGATCTTGTACGACGCCTGTATGGAAATTTGTAGGATACCACGATATTGGTAAACATATAAGCATCTTTGGATTTTGAATCTCCTCTTTGCTCGCCGGCTGCTGTTTGCTTGGCTCCTGTCGAATTTCCTCCGAGTTCTTCCGGATAATCCTGAAGGGAGGGATCAGCTAGATAAGCTACTTTTTCGCCACGTTCTTTTAATAATATTGTTTTATCATAATATACACCACTGACATCGTCTATATAATCCGTAAATGTTTTTCGTATCCCAAATTCAAGTCCGACTGCCCAATCTTTAGTAATTCCGTACTTAAGACCGAGGCCATAAGGAATACAAAAACCAAATCTGGAATATTTTTTTTGCGCTCCGGGAAGTCCTTGTCCTTCGGTTCCTAAAGGCTGAAGGTTAACCCATTGACCATTGTATTTTGCCTGCGGATTGTAAAAAAATCCACCAACTCCAACAAATAAGTATGCCTGAAAATCGGCAGACCTTCCTCTTTTCACATTTCTAATGTTGTATTGGGAACCGGATTTTTCTTTCGTAAGATAAAACTCTGCTTGTGCAGATACTTCGATGATGGGAGCACGGAAACTCAGGTTACGGTTTTTGCGATAAGGTTCAGCGGTTAAATTATCAGCACCGCTTACCAGTTGAAAATAAACACCACCTTTAACGGCTATTGGTGATAGCGGTCGATATCTCATTCCTATCTGGAAAGAAGGACGGGTAGCAGATAATTCCAGATCCTTAATAAAATCTGTACCTATTTGATCGGCACCTCCTAATTCACCTAAAAAATTTGCGCCACCTATTCCAACTATGTATTCTTTACGCGGTTTGTTTCTTTTTTGTGCAAAGGCGCCTCTGCTTTTTTTGTACTGCGCACAAACAAATAATGGAAATGAAAGTAACAACAATGAAAGTATGATTTTGCGCATATTCTAGGTTTTTCTATTGTGTTATGAACAAAAGTATAAAAAATATTGAAAAATCATACGTTAATGATCTTTTTGCTAAAATATATTAATCCATTATTGTAAAAACAGCTGTTTTTACGCACTTGCTGTTCTTTTGGTTACCACTTTCTTCTAAAATCAGCGATGCCAACGTTGGATTGTCAAATACTTCTTTTACAGATTTGATAAGACCTGCAGGTACATCGTTTTTAATCAGTAGTTGTAAAAGTGTTGTTGACTGTTGTTGCTTAATGACCGGTTCAAGGCTTCTGAACAGCATTTCCCGGTGTACCACTCTTTGAATATTATTGATAAAGCGTTCGTCGTGATAGACGGGCATACAATTCAAAAGTTCACAAAGCTTTTTAAATTGTTTGTCATTTCCAATAGCCAGTACCATCTTTTTGTTATCCGCCGTCATAAAAATTTCTCCATAAGGAGCAATATTGGGATGTAAGGAACCTGATGGCTGATGATCATATCCTGCCATCAGCCAGTTGCTTGCTTGATTAGCAAGTGAAGCTACCGCAGCTTGTTCCAGAGATACGCTAACATACGATCCCTTTGAAGTTTTTAGTCTTTTCATTAAAGCGATGAGTATGCCTTCTTTAAGCTGATGGGCAGCCAGAATATCTATCAATGCAACAGGCATTTTTAAAGGGCCGCTTGCTGTGGTGCCATTCATGTGCATAAAACCTGTTTCTGCCTGTAAAACCAGATCATAAGCGGTGCGTTTTGTCCCATTGCCATAGCCTGAAATATGCGCATAAATTAATTGAGGATTTATTTTTTTCAGACTTTTATAATCCATTCCCAATTTTGTATCATCATCATATTTATAATTGGAAATAACAATATCTGTGTCTTTTATTAAATCAAGAACATGTTGCTTTTCTTCCGC
>CAZMRM010000172.1:3669-8095 GCA_964568515.1 uncultured Chitinophaga sp.
CAATATGAAGATTTAGAAAAATACTTTTTTTATTGTAATTTACTGAAGCAAAGTATGCTGATGAAGGATCATTTTTGTTTTCCGTGGGGCCTTTCCAGCTTCTGGTTACATCTCCATTTGTCAATTTGTTCTCTACTTTGATGACGTTAGCACCTAATTCGGCGAAGAACATGCCAACTGCCGGGCCAGCTAACACATTTGCTAATTCTATAATTTTAAGGTCCTTAAAAAAAGTATTCATGAACGAATATTTCTTAAAAAACATAAGTATACGTATTCTTTTTAAAAAGGATATATATTTTCTTTTATTTATTGTTTGTGGTCAATTACAATCATTGTTACTTTTACAAAATGGCGTTGAAGCAGTGGAATTCTAAAATGAAAATTATGATTGGTGTGCTGAGTGCAGGCATCATTATTATGATCATTAAATTCATTGCTTATTTTATTACCCGGTCCAATGCTATTTTATCAGATGCACTTGAAAGTATTATCAATGTAATTGCCGGTTCCTTTGCACTCTATAGTTTGTATTATGCATCCAAACCCAAAGATAGCGATCATCCGTATGGACATGGAAAAATAGAGTATTTATCTTCCGGATTAGAAGGTAGTTTAGTTTTTATTTCGGGCATAGCTATCAGTATCAAATCAATTTATAGTTTTTTTTATCCGGAAAACCTGCATGCAATAGATGTGGGAGTGGTTCTGACAATGATAACAGGAGCAGGTAACTGTATCATGGGCCTTTATCTTTTCAGTTATGGAAAGGCGAAAGGTTCAACAGCAATGCGGGCCGATGGCAAACACCTGCTATCTGATGGTGTTTCCAGTGCGGCAATTCTTATCGGACTTATCATCATTTATTTTACAAAGAGTTACTGGCTGGATAATCTGATTGCACTGACTGCCGGTATCTATATCTGTTATATGGGATATACTTTATTGAAGGAGTCTGTCGTCAATCTGCTGGATGAAGCAGATGTAGAGAAATTAAAAATAATGATTGGTATTCTCAATAAAAGCCGGAGAGAAAAATGGATTGATATCCATAATTTGCGGGTATTGAAATATGGTTCTTATCTTCACATAGATGCACACATTACCTTGCCCTGGTATGATAACCTTGAGGAAACACACATGGAAGTATCATTGGTGGAAAATTTAATTAAAAAGGAATTAAGAGAGGAGCTGGAATTTTTCATTCATGCAGATCCTTGTTTACCGGCTTCCTGTCCGATTTGTGTCGTGCAGCATTGCAAGGTTCGCCAGGCCGGGTTTGTGAAACAGCTGGATTGGACGCTTGAAAATTTACTTCCTGATAAAAAGCACAGGCTTTAGTTTATAGAGATCTCACAAGCTCGTTTCTGTATTTTGTCAAAATACTTGATTTTGATAGAAAGCCAACATACACTCCTTTATCAACTACCGGTAAATTCCATTGTCCTGATTCTTCAAAAATCTTCATGATTGCAAAAATATCCTGTGATGTTTTTATCCTGGTAATTGTAGGATTCATTAGTTCTTTTGCTGTTATTTTATCGTACATCTCCTGATTAAATATTTCCTGTCGTATATTATCCAGTGATATGACACCCATCAGTTTATGGTGTTTATTGATAACAGGAAATGTATTACGTTTGGAATGCTTGATCACTTCCACAATTTCTCGTAAACTGGCCTCCGGTGAAATAACAGAAAAGTCAGTTTCAATGATGGATACAATGTCTATTTTTCCAAGTATGGTCACATCTTTATCTTCTGAAACAAAAGTCCCTTTTTTCATCAGTTTTTTTATTTCGAGCGATTGGGGATGAAAGTATTTAACCACAATATAGCTGATACAGGATACGATCATTAATGGAATGATTAATTCATATCCCCCTGTTATTTCAGCAATCAGAAAGATTCCTGTAAGCGGTGCGTGAAATACACCGGTGAGAATACCTGCCATGGCTACTATTGTAAGATTACTGACCGGTATCTTGTGAAATCCCAACAGAATAAGTAAGTAAGAGAAGGTATAGCCAAGAAATGCTCCTACGAATAAAGAAGGTGCAAAATTTCCTCCATTACCGCCACTACCGAGTGTAATGCCTGCAGCAAGTGCTTTTAAGAGCAAGGTAACAATCAAAAATAAAAGTGCCAGCCATTTGTTTTGAATCAGATGCAATAGGATACTTTCTTTAAAAACTGCTTCAGGATCCAGTTCCGCAAGTGATTTAATGCTTTCATATCCTTCACCGAAAAGTGCAGGAAAAAGAGCCAGTAAAACAGCAAGTGAAACACTTCCAATAATCCATCGTTTGTATCTTGACTTGATTTTTCTGAATCTGGATTCTGTTTTATCAAAGGCAATTACATAATAAAGCGACATGAAGCCGGCCAAAAAACCAAGAGTAATATAAAAAGGCAGATTGTAATAATTAAAAGGTTGAATGTGGCGAAATGAAAGAAGGATGTGTTCCTGCAGAAGTATTTTTGAAATCAGGGCACCGGAAGCTGAAGCAATCAGTAAAGGAATAAAGGCAGTAATTGTAATGTCCACCAGGATTACTTCTAATGAAAAGAGTACACCGGCAATAGGGGCATTAAATGCTCCAGCAATGCCACCAGCGGCACCTGCTGCTAAAAGCAGGGTGCGTTCTTTGTAAGTCAGTTTATATCTGCGCGCATAATTAGAACCAATAGCTGATCCTGTACTGACAATAGGAGACTCCAATCCGGCAGAACCACCAAATCCGACAGTAAGACCGCTGGTGATGATGTGAGAATACATTTGCTGAAAAGAAATAAAACTACCCTTTTTGGCAATGCTATGCAGAATGTTGATTGTTCCTCTGAAAAGCTTTCCTTTAAAAAAACGCTGAACAATTAAAACGGTAAGTCCGATTCCAATTACCGGAAATAATAAATAGATATACTTGATATGCAAATGCAGTAACCAGCGTTCAATCACATAATGCCGGATGAAATGCACGAACAGTTTTAAGATGACTGCTGCTAAACCTGCACTTACTCCAACGAGAATACTTGAAAAAATCAGAAATTGTTTTTCATTGAATTTACCGTGTAACCAGTTTATTCCTTTTTCAATGTAATTGATTTTCTGAATGTTTAAATCTTGTTTCATTCAATTGCTGCCTTGCTTACAAGGCTCCCAGCTTTTTTAAATTGGATTCCGAACTGTTTCTTACTGCCTGAGAAGGATTTAAACTAAGTGATTTTTTAAAACTGGCGATGGCATTTTTATTGTCTCCCTTTTTTGCATACGCTTCTCCCAAACTGTCCCAGCAATTGGATGATTTAGGGTTGCGTTGCGTATTCAATAAGAAAACCTCAATTGCTTTATCCGTTCTGTTTTGTGACATCAGCTGATAGCCATATGTATTGAGTTCTCCTTCGGAAGCTGTTTCAAGGGCTTGTTTCATAATCTTATCACCTTCGTCTGTTTTACCCTTTGCCGCTAACAGTCCGGCCTTGGTACTCAATGTCGAGAAGTTTCTGTTTTGAGTAATAGCCTTGTCGATCCATACCATTGCTTGATCGTACTCCAGCTTGTTCTGCAATGCATAGTTCGCAGCAGTTGCATACCCTTGCCAGCCAAATCCTGTCGTTCCTTTCAACTCTTCAGCAGCATTTTTCATGACAATTTCATCCACAGCAAATTCTATTTTTACAGGAAACTGTTTTTTTTCCCATTTCAAAACAAGAAGTACGGTGTTTTTATCACTGTTGATAAAATCATAGGTAAGGTATTCTGTATGACCAATGTCCTGAATTTTTATTTGGGCTCTTAGCAGATCATTTTTTTCTTCATACCAAAAGCTTCCCCAGGAACGATAATCTTTGGAAAGAATAACTTCACCTGTATTGTCTTCATTAATTACGAAAAACAATCCGTAGATGCCTGCCGGTACTTTTTGTCCTTCTACTTTTGCATCATGCGAAAAGCGAATGGTTGTATTTTCATTTGCACCTGCACGCCAAGGTGCTTTGGTCCCATTGCCAAATGACTGCGCATTCCAGCCATACGGCACAAGTGTACCCCAGATAGAACGGCCTTTCACGGAAGGCCGGGAATAGGAAACTTCAACTGCTGAAATACCGATGGTTTGAGAAACCCTGGCAGCCGGACTCCCATCTACAGGTAGTGTAACCGATTGTGCATGAACCGTTGTTGTGAGTGATGAAAGAATGAAGAAACCAATTAAAGGAAGAAGACGTGTTTTCATTTGCTTTTTTTTAAGGTTATACAAGATAAAATCATTTTCAATTGCAATGGTTTGAAATAAGACTGTTGAAAATTGTATGTGTAGCAGAAGAATCAGGTGGAGGAGAGGCGGGCATTGAATTGCTCACACTCTTCACCTCACGCTTATTGTGCCCGGGAGGGGACTTGAACCCCTACGTCTTTCAACATACG
>CAZMRM010000173.1:0-2533 GCA_964568515.1 uncultured Chitinophaga sp.
GCAAAGGATTGGACAAAGCATTTTCTACAACTTCATTCCTGATTTTTTGCATGCAGGGGATATCAGCTATTGTCGCGTCTCTTATCAGCATAGGTTGTATTATTCATTTCTGTTGTACTGACAACATTCAGGCAGGTTATTGTAGGTTTGCTCATCTGCTTTGTATTTTTCGGTGTCATAACCGGAGGCAGCAATCGTTTTTTGAATCTGATCCAACGAAATTTTGGTTGAATCGTAATCCACCTCTATTTGTTTTGTATCCACATCCCAGTTTACCCTGGAAATACCTTGAATCTTTAATCCGGCTTCAATGGTTTCTTTACACATATCACAATTTCCCCAAACTTTGAATTTGGCATTTGTATTACCTGATTCAATCACTTTACTTTTGCCGGCACATGCAGCAAACAATAAAATAATTAAAAAAAAGGGTAGTCGGATCGAAAGGTATTTCATCTGTTTTTGAAGTAAAATTATTAAAAACAACTTTATAAAACTATTTCTTTATGTATTATGCCTGGAAAATCATTTAAATAGTATTTCAAAGTCAGCGTGAGTGTGAGATCACTCTCACACAATTTTTATACAATCCCGGTAGTCAGCTAATTTTTTATAACCATTTTCCGTTTTTGTAGTTTTTATTTTGTAAAATTGCCTTGGGCTATTCCCGGCCTTAGAAAGAAACATGTGGGAAAAAGTGTGTAGGAAAATCTTCAAAACATAACTTTTTCAGAATACGGACCTTTGTATTCAAAAAAAATAAACCGACAGGAATTGCCCGCAAAAAGTGAGCTTTGAGTTTTCAGGGAAACAGTAAGTCTTAAAAAGAAAAATTCGGTACAAAAGTTTATTGAGAATTAGCTCTCTGCGTTTCAACTATTTTTTTTTATCTCATTAAAATTAAGAAGGAAACATTTTTATGAATTATAAAGAATTTTATTCGGAGCTGGGTAAACTACTCTATTCGGTAATAGATAATGATGGTGTTGTTTCAAAATCGGAAAAAGAACGATTGAAAACACTTGTTAAAAAACAATTGGTTCCTTTGGAACATCATGTTGATGCCTATGGAACAAACATCGCATTTTATGCAGAAATGGAATTCGATGTTTTGGAAGAGGAGCTTACGGATACGGAAACAATTTTTAACTCCTTTATGGAATTTGTAGATGAACATCAAACAGAGTTTGATGATGCTATGAAAAAGGTTAGTTTAATCATTGTTAAAGAATTGTCCAATGTGTATCTAGGCACTAAAAAACTGGAAAGAAGCCTGATTGATCGGGTAACAAAAAAATTAAATAAAATAAAAATCAAGAAACGTACTCAAAAGATCAGAAATGAAAATTAAGTACGTTTCAAAATAAAACGGGTCATCTTTCAAGATGACCCGTTTTATTTTTATGAAGATTTTTAATTTTACTCACATTCTCCCGGGGTATATTCCGTTACACCTGCACAAAGCGCCATACAGGAATTTCCATAAGTAATTCCATCACTTCCACAAACCGGATCATATACTTGTGGACACATACAGGGCTCTTCACATGGACCGTCATATGCAATTCCTACTCCTGCACAAAGCGCAAAGCAGGAATTGCTGTATGTGTTTCCGTCCGTTCCACAAACAGGATCATATACCTGTGGACAAACACAGCACTGTGTAACGGTGGTCTTTTCATTTTTCTGTGTTGTTTTTTCTTCTCCGTTTGCTTTTACGCTGACAGAACTAAACAATAAAATGGCGGCGATTGCGGACGCGCCCCAATTTTTTAATTTCAAGAATGTTTTCATAGAATGATTAGGTTTTTGATTTTTTCATGGAATAAGCCATGACTGACATTAAAAAATCCAAAAAATATTCCTGCAAAACATATCCTGATTTTTAAGCTGTTATAATCACTGCGGACTTAATTCCTTAAAATAATAGAGAAAATGGTTCTCAGCTTCTTTTTAAGGGGAAATTAAATTCATAACATTGACAGGCCATTGTTTTTAAAAGAAAGATTTAATTTTAAGTTAAATTTATTCTTCATCTTTGCATGCATCGTTTATGATTTGATAAATGAACAGATTGAATGAAAAAAAAGAAAAACGGAATTATTTTTTTGTTTGGATAATTATTTTTACAATAGGAGGTGTTCTACAATGTCCTTATATCAATGAGTTTCCCCGATCTATTCATGCCTGGGCACAGTTAGACCGTTATTCCATTGCATTGGGTTTTATCCATAACAATTTTAATTTATTCAAACCGGAAACATTTGTTTTGAATCATCAATTTCCAGGTGATTGGCTGATCCCTTCTTCTTCCAGCATTACTGCGGTTGATTTGCCGATTCATGATTTTCTGGTTGCCTGTTTTATGAAACTTTTTGGAACAACCGACATTTATGTTTTTCGAATGTATACACTTCTTTACAGTTTTGTCGGACAATTTTTTCTCTTTAAACTTTCTTATCTTTTAACAAAAAATTATTTCAAATCCGTCTTTGTTTTGATCTTTGCTGCAACTGCTCCTTTATTCATTTAT
>CAZMRM010000173.1:2543-8091 GCA_964568515.1 uncultured Chitinophaga sp.
GAAAACAGTTCATTGCCCACCATTCCTTCTCTTGCCAATGTGATTATTGGACTTTATTTTTATTGCAAATACCTTCATTTTTCCATTCGTAAGGATTTTTCATTAAGTGTCCTGTTTCTTACGCTGGCAACATTAAACAGAAGCACGTTTGCCATTGTATTGATTGCAGTATTGGGAACGGAGCTTTTGAGAATAATAAAAAGGCACTCACTGTTAAAAGATAAACTCCTGTCGGTAACCTTATCTGCATTAAGTATCATTGGCTATGCCGCATACAATTCGATATTAAGGGAAAAATACGGATCTATTTTTTTAAGTGAATTGCTTCCTGCCAAGAATTGGGAAGAGGCAAAAGAAATTTTAAATGCAGCATATGAATACTGGTTTACCTGGTATCTCTCCGGCTGGCATTATTACCTGCTTGGAGCCTGCCTGCTACTTACAATAGTAATGGTCCTTTTGAAAAAAGGAATAAAACAAACTTTTTATCCTGTAGGCTTATTGATACTGCTTATTTTTACAGGATATTTTGTTTTTGCCATACTGATGCTCAGGCAGTTTATGTTTCATGATTATTACTTCCTGGATACTTTTTTTCTACCGGTACTGTTATTATTAATTTTTGCGTTGGCCTGCCTGCCGGATTTTAGTTTCAAATATATTCATATGCTGAGTGCTTTCTTTATTGCTCTGATTTCAATCCCTTTAATGACTACCGCTGTTGAAAAACAGGAAATACGTTACGCTGATGTGACACCCAGAATGGCAGCAACGATAAACAATTTTAATGACGCAGCAGCTTTTTTGGACACCGCTCGTATTGAAAGAGATGCACGTATACTGGTGCTGGATTGTTGCACGCCTAATATTCCTTTTGTTTTTATGGAAAGGAAAGGGTATGCAAATATGAGGTTCAATAAAGAAACAGTAGAGCAACAATTACAATGGGATGCGGACTATGTGGTTATTGAATACAGCAGTTTAATTTCAGAGGAAGGCGCCTTTTTGAAAGACCCTTCTGTTTTATACCATTTGGATAAACGGGCTGGGAATGGAAAGATTGCCATCTGCAAAGTGCTTAAAACACCAAAGGCTCAAAAAATTGAAGATTTTATGAAAGACAATTGACGCCTGTAGCAAATTATCCGGTATTTAAAGGCCCTCTTCAAATATTATGCTTTCAGCAGCTCCGTCACTTTTTCTGAAGGTCTTCCAATAACCGCTTTATTTCCTTTAACGATGATAGGGCGTTCGATGAGAATAGGATTTTCAGCCATAATTTTTATCCACTCAGCCTCTGTCCTTTTTTCAGATGCAAATTTTTCAAGGAAAAGCGGTTCTTTTTTACGAAGCAGTTCTTCGGCTTTGATGTTTAATTTTTTTAACAATGTTTTGATTTCAGCTGGAGTCAAAGGTGATTTTAAATATTCAATCACTTCAAAGTCTGTCTTTTTTTTCTCAAGTATAGCACAGGCAGCTCTGCTCTTTGTGCAACGGTTATTGTGATAAATAATAATTTTATCTTCTTTTGAAGAAACAGTTGTTGTTTTTTTTTCGTTCTCTTTTTTCACCATTGTTTGTCAGTTGTAAAGAATGTTAGTTGTTTCCGAATTCCATTAAATATGTTTTAATGAAACCATTCAAATCACCATCCATCACTGCTTGTACATTTGAAGTTTCATAACCTGTCCGGATATCTTTAACAAGTTTGTAGGGATGAAATACATAATTCCGGATTTGCGACCCCCATTCAATTTTCTTTTTGTTGCCTTCAATTGCCGCAATTGCTTCATTTTGCTTTCTCAATTCGATTTCAAATAACTGAGACTTCAACAATTTGATCGCATTTTCCTTGTTTTGCAACTGAGATCGTGATTCCTGGTTTTTAATAATAATGCCGGATGGTTTGTGATATAAACGAACGGCTGTTTCCACTTTATTTACATTTTGTCCGCCTGCACCACCCGAACGAAAGGTTTCAAATTCAAGGTCACCAGGATTTACTTCAATTTCGATGGTATCATCAATTAAGGGATAGGCATAAACGGAGGCAAAGGATGTATGACGTTTGGCATTGGCATCAAAAGGTGAAATACGAACCAAGCGATGTACACCGTTTTCACCCTTTAAATATCCAAAAGCATACTCTCCTTCAATTTCGAGTGTTACAGATTTTATACCTGCCACATCACCATCAGAGCGGTCTGTTTCTTTTATTTTAAAACCGTTTTTTTCTGCATACATCATGTACATACGCATGAGCATCGCTGCCCAGTCACAACTTTCTGTTCCACCGGCACCGGCATTGATTTGAACCACACAGCTTAAAACATCTTCTTTTCCGCTAAGCATATTCTTAAACTCAATCTCTTCCAGTAAAGTCAATGTTGTTTGAAACTGTTGTTCCACATCCTGTTCGGTGGCCTCTCCTTCTTTATAGAACTCATACATGAGTGCAAGATCATCCATGCTGTTTTTAACAGCAGTATACGCAGTGGTCCAGCTTTTCTTCAGTTTGGTTTGTTTTAGCAGCTCTTCGGCTTTTTTGGGATTGTCCCAGAAATCGGGTGCCAGTGCTTTTTCTTCTTCTTCGGCGATCTCTCTTAACTTACGATCGATGTCAAAGATGCCCCCTCAACGCATCCGTGCGTTCCCGAAGGTCTTTTAGTTGGTCTGTAGTAATCATGCTGCGAAGTTAATAATTATGTATACATCCGGTGGCTTTTTAAAGTATTTTTGTAAAAATAAAAGAAAAATGCAAACACGGTTTTTCAGAATTAACAGGAAAGAGTATTGTCACATCAATGACGATACATTGTTTATCATTAATAGCAAAGAAGTGGTAAGAATACCATTGGAACATCACTTAGGAGAAGGTTGGGGAATAATCAGTGTATTGAATTACCTCGTGTTTGCTTTTTTATTTGTGTATACAGCATTGACCATTACTTATTACAAATTTGACTTTTTTCTTCATCCCATCAATTATGGAGCAATCATTTTGTTACTGATTGCATTTAAACGTGTAAAGGAAGGTTTTTTAACCAGCAGAACGCCTACTATACCGAGGCACAAAATTAAAAATGTATTGTTTAGAACACCCCGGTTTTCCTATCCGCGGTTAATCATTTACTTTGACGGACCGGAAGGGAAAGTATTGAAAAAAATAATACCCGTATTGTATAAACAGGAAGCATTGCCGGTTTTAAAGGAGGCAGGACTGATAAAAGAAGAGGAACCTGTTGGATAAATAATCTGTTAAAAGCGCTGAGTTTAAAAACAAGAAGAAGAGTAGCGTGAGAAAAGAACTGTTCAAAATAATTTTAAAGGCGAATGGCATTGCAACATGCTTTTCTTTGACTCTTTCAATGATCAATTATCAATTGATAAAAGGATTTGAAGCCAGGCAAGTTGGTTTTCTTCTGTTAATAATGACCATATTGTTATGCGTCTTTAATTTTATTCTTTCTCTCCTTGGTCTTTTAAGCACGTTGCCAGTCTTTATAAATAATAAAAGAACAATTGTCCTGTTTTTTTGCGGACTTCCTTTTCTGGTGTTATTACGAATTATAATTCAGTTTTTTTCAGAGCATTCTGAAAGTGAAGAGATCAATCTGCTTGAATTACTCTCACTGACGGGACCATCTTTGTTTTATTTGATCGCTTTATTTTTTTTCGCAGATCCGATCAGGAAAATAGTAAACAATGCGTTGATTCAACACGATGAAAGAGATAGATGAACGGTGCATCAGGTAATTGTTTCTTTTATGAAGTCCCAGATCAGATCCGGCTCAAACCCTCTTGATGTTGCATACTTTGCAATTTTTGAATTTTTAACCAATGGATTTCTGTCTTTTATTTCCTTTGCTTTTTTTTGAAGCAGGCTTTTTAAGGTTTGATAGTAGTCCTCCTCATTGATTTCCTGCATTCCTTTACGGATACAATAGTCAGAGATGTGTCTTTTTTTGAGTTCCAGTTTTATTTTTACACGTCCCCATTTTTTAATTCTGAATTTTCCTCCGGCATATGCTTTTGCAAAACGTTCTTCATTTAAAAAATTTTCGGTAATGAGTTGTGCGATGGCATTTTCAACAGCATCAGGAAACAGTCCCCAGTCATACAATTTATCACGTACCTCTTGCTGACAGCGCTCCTGGTAAGTACAATAGCGTTGTGCCATTAAAAAAGCCTGGGATGGCGTATACTTTTTCTTTTTTTTAACTTCAAACTCGTCCATTTATTAAAAACGGTTATGCATTTTTTACCACTAGCTGTACTGTATGCCGGCTTTTGACTTCGAGCAGGCTGGTTTTGCCGATCAAAACCCGGTCAATGGTTTCCTGATCATAATAACGGATCGTGATCAGTTCCACATTTTCATTGTAAAGTACACGATAATCTTTCTGAAGCGTTTGAATCAGGTCCTCAAAATTCCGTGCATTGTGATCCATACTCACGGAGAAGCTGATGGCCGAATTCTGCATCACATTTATTTTAATGTTTTTTTCAGCAAACAAATGAAAAATAGATGCAAAATTTTCTTCATCAATAAATGAAAAATCTTTGGGTGATATGGATAATAAAACCTGATTGACTTTAAAGATAAAACAGGGAATTGCAGGTTCAGAAGGTAACTCACAAATTACGGTTCCTTTTTTTTCCGGATCAATAAAAGATTTTACAAACAAAGGAATTTTTTTGTTTTGTAAGGGTTTAATGGTTTTAGGATGAATGACGGATGCACCATAATAGGCCAGTTCGATCGCATCCTGATAAGAGAGCTGATCCAGTTTTTTGGTTTCATCGAACCATTTGGGATCGGCATTCAAAACACCTGGTACATCTTTCCAGATGGTAACACTTCTTGCATTCGTAGTAAACGCCAGTATGGCGGCAGTATAATCAGAACCTTCGCGACCCAGGGTGGTTGTGAAATTCTCGGAAGTGCCGCCAATAAATCCTTGTGTAATGATAATATGGGTGGAGGATTTGGAGAATTCCGGTAACAATTGTTTGTTCACCAATTCCTGAGTAAGCTCCCAATCCACTTTTCCTTCCCGGTAGGTATTATCTGTTTGAATAAAATCCCGTACATCACACCATTTACTATTGATACCGTTTTCATTTAAATAGGCATTAACAATTTTAGTAGAGAGAATTTCGCCCATACTAACAATTTTATCGTATTCATAATTGTAATTGTCAGTGATGTCATCTTCTATGGCCCAATCCAGTTCAACAAAAGTATTGTTGATCTCATTGTATACAGGATGCTGGGGAGAAGGAAATAATTGCTGAAGAATGCCAAAATGATATTTTTTTATTTCATCTAGGATGCTTGCAGCATCCTCTTTTTTATAAAAAACAGCATTGGCCAAACGTTCAAGGGCATTGGTAACTTTACCCATTGCCGAAATAACAACGACTGTATTGTCAAAAGAAAAATTCTTTAATATGTGTGCAACATTTTTTACGGAGCCGGCATCTTTTACAGATGCGCCACCAAATTTAAATACATTCATTCAACGTTATTTTTAAAGAGTATATG
>CAZMRM010000174.1:0-733 GCA_964568515.1 uncultured Chitinophaga sp.
GCAGAGCTTGTGAGTCCAGGTTTATAGTCAAAATTTTTACAACCTTATTTCAAGTCGCACCTGGGTGTCCTTTCTACTTATTGCTAATGTTTTATTACACCTTGTATATCTGTTTCATTTATAGCTTCTTATTCTCCTCTAGCTCGCTTCTCTTGCTGGCTAAACTAGGATGAGATTTATTTTATTTCGTTTCATTATTTTGGAACTTTTATGTCCGTGCAGAATTCAGATGGTAAAAGGAATTTTAAATGCACGTCTGACGCATACATTTTACACCCCTCCTCGCCACAAGCAATGCACTATTTCAAGAGGTTGAGCAACATTATTCTTAATGCGAAATACAAACTTACGAAAATTTGGATTTGATTTGTTTTTTACATTAGCTTTATCCAATCAAAAAGAAATAATTTAATATATATTTATTAAAAGTATATATTGAAGTACGGGCGGCTCGAGTGTTTTTTAACCTTAAAAACCCAATGCTATGAAATCTTCAAAAAATTTCAACCGAGTACGCATAAAATGGTTCTTATATCTCATAACCTTGTTTATTACTCTCCTGTCAGTTGTGGATACT
The DNA here is from genome assembly GCA_964568515.1 of uncultured Chitinophaga sp. Lineage (GTDB taxonomy): Bacteria > Bacteroidota > Bacteroidia > 2-12-FULL-35-15 > 2-12-FULL-35-15 > 2-12-FULL-35-15. Next base: position 578 of record CAZMRM010000174.1, read on the forward strand.
GCATCTGCACAAAACCAGGATAGTGTTTTATCTTCCAATGAGCTTAAAAAATTGAGTATTGAAGAGCTCATGAATATTGAAGTAATTTCAATTTCAAACCGGCCGGAAAAACTAATTGAAGTGGCTTCAGCGGTTCAGGTCATAACCGGGAAAGAG
>CAZMRM010000174.1:743-7003 GCA_964568515.1 uncultured Chitinophaga sp.
GATCTTGTGCAACAAAACTTCCGGAAGCATTACGTCTTGCTTCCAACTTACAAATGGCACAGGTCAATTCCCATGACTGGGCTATTACATCGCGCGGATTCAATGGTTTTCCTTCTGCCGGAGGAATACTTGCGAATAAATTACTGGTAATGATAGATGGAAGATCTGTTTATTCACCGCTTTTTGGTGGCGTATATTGGGATGTGCAAAACACATTGCTTGAAGATATAGACCGTATTGAAATAGTAAGCGGCCCTGGAGGCACCCTTTGGGGAGCGAATGCCGTGAACGGGGTAATTAATATTAAAACCAAAAGTGCCAGGGAAACACAAGGGCTTTACTTTTCAGGAACAGCAGGCACTTTTCTGCAGGACAATGTTGAGTTCCGTTCCGGGGTAAAAATAGATTCGAACACCTTTTTACGCGTTTATGCACAGCATTTTGATCAGAAGCATACTATTCTGGACAATGGACTCAGCGCTTCCGACAGATGGAAAATAACACAAGGAGGATTTAGAATGGACTGTTACCCTTCCGGTTCCGACATATTTTCTTTGCAAGGCAATTTTTATGAAGGCCTTGAAAACAAAGGATTGGCCTTTACAAAAATTGACGGTCAGAACATCCTCAGCCATTTTACTCATAATTTTTCTGACAAATCAGATTTGAAAGTTCAGATCTATTTTGACCGTACCTGGAGAGAAACACCTAATATTCTCACCCCCTTCAACTATGAGATTAAAACATATGATATCGATGTTCAGCATCGTTTTTCTCTTGGTAAAAAACAAAGTATCGTTTATGGACTGGGGTACCGGCTTCAGGCAGACCGGGTTTCAACTTCCTTTGTTCCGCTTAACAGACAAATGCCATTGTACAGCTCATTTATACAAGACGAAATTACCTTCAGATGGCTTAAATTTACATTTGGCAGTAAGTTCCTTCATAATATATACAGCGGGTTTGAGTATCAGCCAAGTGCAAGGATTGCAATAACACCTAATACACATCATACCATATGGACCGCCGTTTCAAGATCAGTACGCATTCCAAGCAGGTTTGATGCTGATGTTGTTGCACCTGTAAAATTCAGATCCGAGAAAGTGATTGCCTATGAGCTTGGATACAGAATAAGACCTGTTGACCAATTATCACTTTCTCTTGCTACCTTTTACAATGATTATAGTGATGTGAGAAGTCTTGACCTTTATCCCAGCCCTACGACACCTATTGTCGTGGCAAATTCTCAACGCGCAGAATCATATGGAGTAGAGATCAATGGTACGCTCCGGGCCACCGAATGGTGGCAGTTACGTTGTGGCTATACTTATTTCAAAAAAGAGCTGATCGCAACAAATGATAATGTTCTGCCAATAAGCAAGGAATTTGAAGGAATAGATCCCCAAAATCAATTTATGTTTCAATCCATTATGGATGTGACAAAAGATTTTGGGATAGATCTTACAGGCCGCTATATTGATGAGCTTCCTCAGACATCAAGCACATTACATATTCCTGCTTATTTTACATTTGATATACGAATGGCATACAGATTCAAGTATTTTGAAATTTCCATATTGGGGCAAAATTTATTGGAAGAACAACACAATGAAACAGGAGCATCCAGAATCCCTAGAAATGTTTCCGGAAAAATTGCATTCAGATTTTAGAAAAAGGAGAACGATATGATTTTTTCAAAAAAAATACCTTATTGTATTACCTTTTTTATAATGGTTTACACTCCCTGTTCCATTTCTGCTCAACCAACCATTAGCAAAGAATATCAGGTAAAAGCAGCCTTTCTTTTAAATTTTACACGCTTTATTGAATGGCCACCCTCATCTTTTACTTCAGATCAGGCACCAATAGTTATTGGTATTCTGGGTGCTAATCCATTTGGTAATTATTTAAATGAAATTGTAACAAATGAGAAAGTAAATACTCATCCGCTTATCGTTCAACACTACAAAAGTATAAATGATATGAAATCATGTCATATATTGTTCATCAATAAACTCGAAACCGAATACCTTGCTCAGGTTCCTGAAATTTTAAAAGAACGGAATATCCTGACAGTAAGCGATGCCCCTGATTTTTTAAGACAGGGTGGTATGATGCTTTTCTTTACTAAAAATAATAAGATCCAGTTTCAGATTAACCTGGATGCTGTCAAAACAACTAAACTCGATATTAGCTCTAAATTATTACGCCTGGCTGAAATTTTTGTTCCTTAACTATTTTACATATGAAATTCAAGGATCTACCGATACAAAAAAAGCTATTGAGGTTTATTTTTCTTATTAGCGGTGTGGTACTGTCCGTTACTTGCGTAACCTTTTTTGCTTATGAACTTTATACATTCCGGCAAACAACACTGGAAAAACTTTCAACAATCGGCAAGATTATTTCAACTAACAGTACCGCTGCTTTGGCTTTTGACAGTAAAGATGATGCTAAAGAAATCCTTTCGGCTTTAAAATCAGAACCCCATGTTGTGGGAGCTTGTTTGTATGACAAAGACGGAAAATTATTTGCCCTCTACCCCTCCGATGCTGATCCTGAAATTTTTCCACTGAAACCTAAATCGGAAGAAGGATATCATTTCACCAGTACATTTCTGGAAGGATTCCAGCTTGTTAAACAAGGCAATGCACACCTGGGTACCTTGTACCTGAAATCCGATCTGGGTGCCATGTATGACCGGCTAACGCTTTATGGAATTATTGTTACTTTAGTAATTGTTCTATCATTTATACTATCCTACCTGCTTTCCAAAATCCTTCAGAAAAGCATTTCAAAACCAATACTCGATCTGGCTGCCACTGCTAAAATCATTTCAGAAAAAGCAGATTACTCCGTACGTGCGATCAAACTTGGAACAGACGAACTGGGCTCCCTTACAGATGCTTTCAACGACATGCTTGTACAGATTCAGGATCAGAACCAGACGTTAAGTGAATTCAATCAAAACCTTGAGGAAAAAATTACCAGACGCACTATTGAAGTAGAAACCGCTAATAAAGAGCTTAAAGAAAAAGAGAAGGAACAAGTGCAATTATTAAAAGAGTTAAAGCATACTGCCTTACAGATAGAGCAAAAAAATGAGCTTCTGGAGGGCATTGCAGAAGTAAATGACACACTCAGGGGCGTGAAGGATATAACTGTTCTTGCCCAGGATATTATGAATAAAATTATTGTTACGCTTACTGCTCAGATCGGTGTTGTTTATCTGGCTAAAGGAAATAATTCGTTCAAGTATATTGCCAAGTATGCTTCTAATCAGGATGATCCTCATTTTCCTGTTATCAGAACAGGTGAAGGATTGATCGGACAAGCTGTTTTAGAGAAAAGATGCGTTTTGCTTAAAGAAATTCCGGAAAATTATTTTAAGATCAATTCCGGTTTGGGGGAAATACCGCCTAAAAATATCATTATTCTTCCTTTTATTTATAACGGGGTGGTTGAAGCAGTGATCGAGATCGGGTCTATTTATGAATTTACAGAGCGTCAGATCAACTATCTGAACCAGGTATCCGATTCCATCGCTATCAGCTTTAATTCCTCACGATCAAGAGAACGACTGAATGAACTCCTGGAAGAAACGCAAAAGCAGGCAGAAGAACTGGAAGCCCAGCAGGAAGAGTTGAAACGAAGCAATAATCAATTGGAGATCAAAGCAAAAATGCTGCAGGATTCAGAAGTACAATTAAAATCCCAGCAGGAGGAATTGCAACAAACCAATTCGGAACTGGAAGAAAAAGCCTGCCTGCTTGAAGAAAAAAATGAGGCAATAGAAGCTACCAAAAGAGAGTTGGAAAAAAAGGCAAAAGAACTGGAACTGTCAAATAAGTATAAGTCCGAGTTTCTTTCCACCATGTCACACGAACTACGTACACCGCTAAACAGTGTGCTTGTTCTTGCCGAAATTCTGTCCGAAAATAAAGAGAAAAAGCTGGAACCAAAAGAGGTACAATATGCCAGGCATATTTATGATTCGGGAACCGACCTGCTTAATCTCATTAATGAAATCCTTGATCTCACCAAAATTGAGGCTGGCAAGATGGAACTGGAAGCAGAAGATGTTTCGATAATGGAAATCGTTCAAAAGATGAAGGCGATGTTTGAGGAAGTAGCAAAGAGTAAAGGCATCGATTTTAAGATCAGTTATGATCAGAAAAAACTCCTTCCAGTTATTCATACGGACGGTCAGCGCCTGGAACAAATACTTCGTAATTTGTTATCCAATGCATTTAAATTTACAAACAACGGGGGCTTTGTAACAATGGAGATTGATCACCCTTCACCAGATACAAAATTCAGCAATAACTATCTTCAACAATCTGAAAATGTTTTTTCATTTTCTGTAAGGGACAATGGTATTGGAATCCCAAAAGACAAGCAGGATCTTGTTTTTGAAGCATTCAAACAGGCAAACAGTACCACCAAAAGAAAATTCGGAGGAACAGGTCTCGGCCTTTCCATCAGTAAAGAACTGTCAGCATTATTATGCGGGGAGATCCAACTGGAGAGTGAGGAAGGTAAAGGAAGCACCTTTACACTGTTCCTGCCTGACAAGATCACACATGCAGAGCAGCAACCGGAAAAACGTTCTTCACCTGAGAAACCGGAAACCCAGATAAAAATCACACAAAATGGAAAAGAGAACCAGCTTTCAGCTGATGAAGAGATTGATGACAGAAAAAATTTACAACCGGATGACCGAAAAATCCTTATTATAGAAGATGATCTTCGGTTTGCAAAATTATTATTTGACTTTGTTAAAAATCGTAATTATAAAGGAATAATAGCACTTCAGGGAGATACGGGTCTGCGTTACGCAAAACATTACAAACCCGATGCTATCCTGCTGGATATGAAATTACCGGTGATGGATGGTAATGAGGTATTAAAACACTTAAAAGAAGATCCTGTTCTGAAACATACTCCTGTAATGATCATTTCCGGATATCTTAATAAAACGGAGAGTATTAAACTTGGAGCATTGAGCTTCCTAAAAAAACCGATAAAATTTGAAGACCTTAAAACTGCATTTGAAAAGATAGAAGAATTTACATCGGTCAAGTTTAAAAAACTTCTGATCATTGAAAACAGTAAACAGCAAAGCTCTTCCCTTCAATCAATGATAGAAGATAATGAAGTGGTATGCGTCAATGCCTATTCAGAGGATGAGGCTTATCATAAACTAACCAGTGAACCTTTCGATTGTGTTATCATGGATATGAGCACACCATACATCTCAGGAAGTGCTTTTTTACAAAAAATACGTAAAACCAACAAACTGAAATCCATTCCAATCATTGTTCATACTTCATCAGAATTAACAGAAAAGGAATATACTGCGCTCAACAATCTTGCAAATACAATTGTAGTAAAAACTCCTGATTCATCCGAACGTTTATTAGATGAAGCCACCATGTTCCTGCATAAAGTTGAATCAGGTTTATCGGACGAAAAAAGAAAAGTCACAAAAAATCTCCATCGTTCCGACGAATTATTAAAGGGCAGGAAAATTCTTTTGGTAGATGATGATATGCGAAACGTATTTGTGCTATCAAATGTTCTGGAAAACGAAGGAATGATATACTATGTTGCAGGGAATGGTCTGGAAGCCATTGAAATGCTCCAAGCTCATCCCGACATAGAAATCGTACTTATGGATATCATGATGCCTGAGATGGATGGATTTGAGGCATCAGCGAAGATCAGGAAAGATGAAAAATTTAAAGATTTACCGATTATTGCACTTACTGCAAAGGCAATGAAAGGGATGAAAGAAAAGTGCCTGACTGAAGGAATGTCTGATTATATAAGCAAACCCATAAAAATCGAACAACTACTTTCTTTGCTGAGGGTATGGCTTTTCAAATGAAAAACTCTTTTTCATTACAGCCTTGCTTTCGTTTATAGTTGTTAACTGAAATAAAAAATGACAGATCAAAATACGAACATATTAATCGTTGACGATAAAGAGAGCAATCTTTTTATCCTGGAGGAACTGCTTGCCAAAAAAGGACGTAAATTTATCAAAGCATTAAATGGGAATGACGCATTAAAATTGCTGCTGATCCACCAGATTGATCTGATCATTATAGATGTACATATGCCGGATATGGATGGATTTGAAGTTGTACAAATTGTTAAATCCAATACAAGAACACAGGACATCCCTATCATATTTGCAACCGCAGAAAGAAAAGACCGCGAATTTGTCATGAGGGGATTTAATGAAGGTGCCGTTG
>CAZMRM010000174.1:7013-8081 GCA_964568515.1 uncultured Chitinophaga sp.
CCGTTGACTATCTTACCAAACCACTTGATTCTGCAATAACCAGAGCCAAAGTTGATATTTTGCTGCAGATGCAATCTCAAAAAAAGGAACTGGAGAAAAAAAACAAAATACTGGAAAAATACGAACTGCTCATTAATAATTGTGCTGACCTGATCTGTATCATTGATGAACCAACACTCAAGTTTGTAGAAGTAAACAATGCCTTTAAAAATATGCTAGGCTATGAGCTGGATGAAATCAAAGGTACACCCATAGAGTCATATATATCAGAAGGCATGGATCATTTGAAAAAGATAGCTGCACAGGATATTTCAGAAGCTTCTTTTGAAATATTAATTCAGTGCAAGGATGACACAAATAAATGGCTTGACTGGAAAATTGTTAAAAATGATAATAAATGGTTTGCCAGCGCAAGAGATATAACAGTCAGCAAACGGATAACAAAGATCCAAACCTATTTATCTGCCGTTGTAGAATTATCCAATAATGCAATCTATCTGTATGATCTGGAGGGCAACATTATTTCCTGGAATTCCGGAGCAGAAAAAATGTATGGTTATTCGGAATCCGAAGCGATTAATATGTCTGTCCGGAATTTAATCCCTTCCTCCGAAATCAGTAAAAATAAAGAATCTGTCGAGGCAATCCTCAAGGGTGAAAAGATCACCCCTTATGAAGCTAAACGTATTACAAAACAAGGTGATCTGATTGATGTAGTATTCGCAATATCCGGAATTACCGAAGAAAAAGGCATTATTAAATCTATTGCAGCCACTGAAAGAGACATTACAAATGAAAAAACAGCAAAAAACCTCATCCAGCAACAGGCAAAAAAGTTAAAAGAATCCAACGTAGAGCTGGAACAATTTGCTTATGTGGCCTCCCATGATTTACAGGAACCTTTAAGGACCATTTCAAATTTTGTAGGATTGTTAAAAGGGAAGTACCCTGGAAAAGAGAATTCGGAAACCGGTGAATATATCAAATTTATTCTGGATGCCACGTTAAGAATGCAACACCTCATTAAAGATTTGCTGGAACTATCCAGGATCGGAAGAACCATTTCGA
>CAZMRM010000175.1:0-8049 GCA_964568515.1 uncultured Chitinophaga sp.
ATCTATTGCCGCTTGTCCGGAAAGTCCCGATCAAATGCAGTGTTCGCGAACAGCCCCGTAAGCTTAACGGAAGATCCTGAAAACAGCAATAACCCATTTCTTGGGTCTGAAATTTGAGCTTTGATCCGATATCAATATAACCTCTAAAAATACAGGTTCATGAGTGCAGATGAATTTACTTACCGTTCAGGTACCCTTAAAGATAAAGCAGAACTTCAGGAACTGGCCATTCTGGCATACAGCCCTTATACCAGCCTCCTTTCAGCTGAGCATGCAAACAAATTAATGGCTGTTCTAAAGGATGAAGAACAGATAAGCGATTTGATTAATCATTCGAAATGTTTTGTATGTATCCATCAAAATAAGTTGATAGGGATGGCGTTTATTGTCTTGCATGGAAATCCCCGGGACATTTTTAAAGCAGAATGGGCATACATCCGGATGCTGGGCATACATCCCGATTATGAAGGAAAAGGTATCGCGAAAAAATTAACACACATGTGCCTCACCTATGCAAAAGAAAACAATGAAAAAACCGTCGCTTTGCATACATCAGAGTTTATGGATGCTGCAAGACATATTTACGAGGGCCTTGGATTTAAAAAAGAAAAAGAGATTGAACCGCGTTATGGAAAAAAATATTGGTTGTATTTGAAAGATTTGTGAGTTAATTGAATTACCATGCGTACCATTTATTTATATATCCTTATTCAATTTGGGGGTCTAAACTCATTAGTTGCTGAATGTGGCGGATCTGGCGTGATAATCTGGCCGCAAACAAAAAACCTGTTTCCTAATTCTATTCTGGTCATTGAAGGATATGGCTCTTCACAGGACCTCCTATTCAACATCGGCAAAAGTTATCACGCCTACCTTACTTCGCCTGATGCTACGATTGAACTTCAACCTGTAAAGATTTTGAAAGGTCAGTTTTCGGTAACACAGCTATTCCTTCAACCCAAAACACCTTTAATTCCTGAAAGTAAATATACTTTACGGCTTCTGAATGCCAATAAAAAGGAAGTAATAGTACAGGGTTTGGAGGGGAAAGAGTGGGAAATTATTTCAGCTACTGATAAAAAGATACCTGTTTTTATCACAGCTCCTGAATATACAGGCTATACTTTTACCCCATTCGGATGTGGACCGGCTGTTTATTATCAATTTTGTGTATGCATAAAGGATGAATCTCCAACACTTATCTACACACGCGTAAAAGAAGAAAAAAGTGGAAAAATCATGGAATACTATTTAACGCCTTCTTCCGGCATTCTTAAAGTGGGTCATGGTATGTGTCACGGGGCATTCTGTTTTAATGAGGAAGAGACGTATGAATTTTCATTTTCATTAATGGATGCAGCAGGCAATACAAATCCTCATTTGACTTCACCGGTACAGGTGGGCCAATCAACCCCCAAAAACAATAATTATCCCCTGAAACCAGCATGTAATTGTGAACAATCAAAAGAAAATAAAAAAGGAAGTGTCAGTATACTGGGATTTATAATATCTTGCATTGTTGGAATGATATTCATTTCCATAACTGTATTCTTTAAAAAGAAAAAATGATCCTTCTGCTTGTTATTATTGCTTTCATCATCGCAATTGTTTCTTTGTACACGCGTCAGCCCAAATTCGGGAAAAAACCATTGGGGCGTCACTTACAGAACATTCAAAGATCTCCTAATTATAAAAAAGGAAAATTTCAGAATATCAGTCATACCCCTGGTTTGACCGAAGGAGAAACACTACTGGGTGTATCTTATGAATTTTTTTTTAAGAAAAATCCGGAAAGACATCCATCCCAGCCCATCCCAACGGTTAAAACCAATTTATCGGATTTACTGCCGGAGCAGGATGTTCTGATTTGGTTTGGTCATTCGTCCTATTTTATTCAGTTGGATGGTAAACGATTACTGGTAGACCCGGTTTTTAGCGAAAATGCTTCTCCAATTGCCGGCAGCAACAAAGCATTCAAAGGAACAACTATTTATTCGGTAACGGATCTGCCATCAATCGATTACCTGTTTATCACGCATGATCATTATGATCACCTGGATTATGAAACGATTGTTCAGTTAAAAACAAAAGTAAAGAAAACAATTTGCGGATTAGGTGTGTCGGCCCATTTGCTGCACTGGGGTTACAACTCCGGGGATATCATTGAAAAAGACTGGAACGAAACCATAGAGCTGGATAAAGGATTGATCGTGCACACTACTCCGGCCAGGCATTTTTCAGGAAGAGGTTTTATAAGAAACACTACATTATGGCTATCCTATGTACTGGAAACTCCAGGTATGAAATTGTTTATAGGCGGAGATAGCGGCTATGATAAACATTTTGCTGAAATTGGCAATAAGTATGGTCCTTTTGATTTAGTGATACTAGAAAACGGACAATACGATAAAAAATGGAAATATATTCATGCTTTGCCAGAAGAAGTATTAATAGCCGCCAAAGAATTAAAAGCAAAACGCCTACTTCCGGTACACTCCGGTAAATTCGCATTGGCCAATCATGCCTGGAATGCTCCGCTCCAGGAACTCACAACACTGAATCAACAACATCAACTTCCAATAATTACTCCTATGATCGGAGAAGTGGTTAATTTAAAAGATGAAAAACAACAATTCAAGCAATGGTGGGTAAGCGCAAACTAATTTTGAAAATTTCAATTTTTAGTATTTCATTTCTTTTTGTTTGCTTTGTTTTCAGCTATTGGGCAAATTATAAAATCATTCATACGGTACAACCATTTTTAGTGGAACAACCCGATTCATTACCATCCGTGAAAACGGGTTTGCTGCTTGGAACCAGTAAACTATTAAAGAACGGCTATATCAACATCTATTTTAAATATAGAATAGAAGCCACCCTGGAACTGTTCAAATCTGGAAAAATCAAATACATCATCATCAGCGGTGATAATGGCAGAAAAGAATACAATGAACCAGAGGACATGAAAATTGCACTTGTAAACGCCGGCATTCCTGATTCTGCTATTTACCTGGACTATGCAGGATTCAGAACCTTTGATTCAGTTATCCGCTGCAAAGAAATTTTTGGTCAGGATCAAATCATTGTGATTTCACAAAAATTTCACAATGAACGCGCTGTATTTATTGCCCGAAAAAATAATATCATTGCCTATGGTTTTAATGCAAAAGATGTATCCAAGTCATTTGGATTTAAAACAAGAGTGAGAGAGTTTTTTGCCAAAGCAAAAGTTTTCATTGATATGGCGATTGGTAAAGAACCTAAGTTTTTAGGCGAAAAAATCAAAATTGGAAAATAAAAACAGATGCTTCAGCCATTGAATGAATTTTATCTTGCCCAGGAGGAACCCCTGAAAAGTTGCCTGTTGGCATTGAGAAGCATTATCCTTTCGGTAGATAAAAATATAGTACCTGCCTGGAAATACAGAATGCCCTTTTTTTGTTACCGGGAAAAAATGTTTTGTTATCTATGGATTCATAAAAAACTAAATGTTCCTTACATTGGAATTGTTGAAGGAAAAAAAATAGAACATCCCGATTTAATCCAGGAAAAACGATCCCGTATGAAAATTCTATTGATTGATCCGGTAAAAGACCTTCCTGTAAAAAAAATAAATTCGATATTAAAGCAGGCACTTTTGCTTTATCAGCATTAAAAAATCACCGTTATTCACTATTCATCCTTAAGGAAGGTTTTATTTAACCTAATTTCTGTTAAACAAGTAACTTTTCCTGTTATCAGACGTTATTCTTGCGACTGTTACCAAGTTTTTTAACAATTACCTTTGATTGGGGGACGAAACTCAACATTTTATTCTATCTTTGGTACATGCTCCCTTAACGCCATAATCCTATAATTTAATGAAGCAAAAAATAAGATTCGTAAGTAAAGACAAGACCCAATTTTTTAACATCCTGAAAGAACGGGTTGACGCTTACTTTACGGAAAATAAAATTTCACCCCACGCCAATGGAATGATGGTTTTTAAGACCATTTTTATGCTTTGTTTATACTTTGTACCCTATGCTTTAATTATCAGTAATTCTGTTAATTTGCTTGGAATGTGGGTTTGTTCACTGACCATGGGTCTGGGACTGGCAGGTATTGGCATGAGTGTGATGCACGATGCCAATCACGGTGCTTATTCTTCCAACCCTTTCATCAATAAGATGGTAGGTCTAAGCTTATCACTTGTAGGTGGCGATGACAGAAACTGGAAAACACAACACAATATTTTACATCACACCTATACCAATATCCATAAACACGATATGGATATTGATAATAAAGTGATCATGCGTTTTTCCCCTTCCGGTAAATACCAATCCATTCAACGTTTTCAAGTAATTTATGTATTCTTCTTCTATTCTGTAATGACACTGTATTGGTCAACTGCAAAAGATTTTCTCCAACATTTTCTCTTTATCAGAGAGGGCCATAACCGTGAAAGCAAAAACGACCAGTTAAAGACACTTTTCCGGTTAATTGCCTGGAAACTGTTTTACATCGGTTATACGATTGTATTGCCATTGTTAGTACTGGATTTAAGTTTTGGTCAGGTTCTGATCGGCTTTTTGTCATTGCACGCAGTTGCGGGTCTTATCTTAAGTGTTATTTTTCAATTGGCACATGTGGTGGAAGGAACATCTTTCCCAACACCGGATGAAAAAGGGAACATCGAAAATGAGTGGGCCATTCATCAACTGGAGACCACTGCAGATTTTGCAAAAAACAATTTGCTTGTTACCTTTTATGTGGGCGGATTAAATTATCAGGCTATTCATCATTTATTTCCCCGTATCTGCCATGTACATTATCCGGCCATTGCTCCAATTGTGGAACAAACTGCAAAAGAATTCGGGGTACCCTATCTTTACAATGAGTCCTTCAGCAAGGCTTTTGTATCACACATCCGTATCCTTTCCAGGTTAGGAAAAAATGAAACGACATTTTTTGCCATCGCTAATTCGATGGGATAAACATGTATCCAACCATACTCAAGTTGCGACAGGAAGAAACTTCTACTTTCTTTCCGTATTATTTTTCTTTACTGTTTATGAATTATTAATCACATCAGCATAGGTTTCAGAACATTTACGGCATCGTCCACCGATTTAATTTGCTCGAATGAAAGTGTCAGCTTACCATTTGTTTCTTTCATTTTACAGGTTTTCGGATTTTGCTGAACATATTTCAGCACTTTGGTAAACACTTCACTTTGATAGTAGGGGGAGTCTTGTTTGGCAACAAAGTATCCCACCACCCGGTTGTTCTTTAATAATAATTTTTCAAAACCAATTTCCATTGCCAACCAGCGTAAGCGAATGGTATGAATCAGTTCCAGAGTTTGATCGGGTACGGGTCCGAAACGATCGTTGAGCTGTGCCTGGAAGCGTTCAAGTTCCTCTTCATTTTTAGAATCATCCAGCTCACGGTATAAATTCAGACGTTCAGTAATATTGTTTACATAGTCGTCCGGAATTAAAATTTCCATATCGGTATCAATTACACAATCATTGACGAATGCAGTATGAAGGGTTCCTGTGAATTTATGCGAACCACCTACCTCTGTGCTGCGGAGCTCTTCATGTTCCATACGCAATTCCAGAATCGCTTCATCGAGTATTTTCTGATACATTTCAAACCCGATTTCATTGATAAATCCGCTTTGTTCACCTCCCAGTAAGTTTCCCGCCCCTCTTATATCCAGGTCGCGCATGGCAATGTTAAACCCGCTTCCCAGATCAGAAAACTCTTCAATGGCTTTTAAACGTTTACGGGCTTCCGGTGTAAGTAAGGAAACAGGTGTTGTTAACAGGTAACAAAATGCTTTTTTGTTTGAACGGCCCACCCGTCCGCGCATCTGGTGCAAATCACTCAACCCAAACATATGCGCATGGTTGATGATGATGGTGTTGGCATTGGAAATATCCAGACCGGCTTCAATGATCGTAGTAGCAACCAATACATCAAATTCTCCTTCCACAAAATCCAGCATGACCTGTTCCAGTCTGTCACCTTCCAGTTGTCCGTGTCCTATGGCAACACGTACATCCGGACACAATCGCTGGATCATTCCTGCAATTTCCATAATATTTTGTACCCTGTTGTGTACAAAAAAAACTTGTCCACCCCTGGAAACTTCAAATGTAATAGCATCTCTTATCACCTCTTCATTAAATGTGTGCAGTTCAGTTTGTACAGGATAACGGTTAGGTGGTGGCGTGCTGATGACCGATAAATCACGTGCACCCATCATTGAAAACTGTAAGGTACGTGGAATCGGTGTAGCAGTAAGCGTGAGTGTATCCACATTCGACTTAAAGGTTTTCAATTTATCTTTCACTGCAACACCAAATTTCTGCTCCTCATCAATAATGATCAAACCAAGATCTTTAAATTTCACTGCTTTCCCGACAATACCGTGTGTTCCGATCAAAATATCCACTTCGCCTCTGGCAACAGCTTCCAATGTGTCCTTTTGTGCTTTCGCTGATTTGTAACGATTGATGTAATCTACATTACACGGAAAATCCTTGAATCTTTCCTTAAATGTTTTATAGTGTTGCAGAGCCAGAATAGTCGTTGGAACCAGTACAGCAACCTGTTTACTGTCGCATACCGCTTTAAATGCTGCACGTAAGGCTATTTCTGTTTTACCAAAACCAACATCACCGCAAATAAGCCTGTCCATGGGCCATTCGCTTTCCATGTCTTTCTTAACATCAGCAGTAGCTTTAATCTGATCGGGTGTATCTTCATAAATAAAAGAAGCTTCCAGCTCATTCTGAAGATAAGTGTCTCTGTTGAATTTAAAGCCTTTTAGTGCTTTTCGCTTTGCATACAATTGAATCAGGTCATAAGCAATCTCTTTTACCTTTTTCTTGGTTTTTTGTTTTAATGTTGCCCAGGTATTCGTACCCAGTTTGTTGATCTTGGGCTCCGTACCTTCCTTACCAGAATATTTGGCGATACGGTGAAGGGAATGGATACTGATGTTTACAATATCATAATCTTTATATACCAGCCGGATCGTTTCCTGCATTTTACCATTTACTTCAATGGTTTCCAGACCACCGTATCTGCCTACTCCATAGTCGATGTGTGTAATAAAATCACCGGGATTAAGTCCTTTTAATTCTTTTAATGTTAAAGCCTCATTTTTTTTGTTAAAGGAATTCTTTAAGCGAAAACGATGATAGCGGTCAAATAACTGGTGATCGGTATAACAGGCAATCTTTAATTCATTATCAATAAAACCTTCATGTATCGACAGCAATATAGGAGTAAAGAATTGTGCCTCTCCTTCTTTTTTCGGAGAAATATCTTCAAAAATCCGGTATAATCGTTCTATCTGTTTGGCAGCATCTGCAAAAATGATATTGGTTAAACCATTGCGGATATTACCTTTCAGATTGTCATTCAGTAAACCAAAATTTTTATTAAAGCTGGGCTGAGGCGAATACTGGTAAACAATGGTTTTGGTGGGTATCATGGAAAAATGATTGCCGAATTCAACCAGTGGAAACTTCAGTACCTGTTTACTGAATACATTTTTGTCTACATACAATTCATCTGGCGGCAATTGCGAAACCACGGATTTTAAATTGTTGTAAGCCGTTTCTGCCTGACCAAATCCTTTTTCAATCCGGTCCAGCGTCAATTGAAAATGCTTTAGCCAGATGATGGAGTTTTCCGGAATGAATTCAAAAAATGTCTGACGGCTCTCCTGCAATAATTTCGTCTGGACATTTGGAATAATGGTACAATACGTAAGCTGGTGGATCGACAACTGTGAAATGCTGTCGAAACTGCGGACAGAATCCACCTCGTTACCTAAAAATTCGATGCGATAAGGATGTTCGTTGGAAAAAGAAAATATGTCAACAATCCCTCCCCTGATGGAAAATTGTCCGGGCTCCAATACATAATCCACCCGGTCGAAACCATATTCCAGCAAGACATCAGCAATAAATTCAATGGAGATTTTCTCCCCACGCTTCAGTTCCAGTGTATTCTTTGTTAAATGGGATCTGGTAACTACCTTTT
>CAZMRM010000176.1:0-7938 GCA_964568515.1 uncultured Chitinophaga sp.
TCTGCATTTATTCTGATTATACACATCATCCGTTCGTTCAATCTAAATTACGTTTTGGAATGGAAGGCTAATGCTGATACAAAAGAAATGCTGAGAGACCTTGAAAAAATAAAAAGTATACCCAAGGGAAAAAGCAATATCAGTATAAACATCTCCTTGTTTTTAGAAGCAGACATTAACTTTTACAGGGCCATTCATTCTTTAAACTGGCTGAATCCTACAGAGCGGACAAAGATAAGAAACAGGCTGGATGACTATTATTATCTAATGAAATGGGAGTTTTTAAATTTAAACCCTGATTCCCTTGAGGTTTTAA
This sequence comes from uncultured Chitinophaga sp., assembly GCA_964568515.1. GTDB lineage: Bacteria > Bacteroidota > Bacteroidia > 2-12-FULL-35-15 > 2-12-FULL-35-15 > 2-12-FULL-35-15. Next base: position 317 of record CAZMRM010000176.1, read on the forward strand.
AGACCTACCCGGTAACCCAAAATGTACTTGTACGTCCAAAATATAAACCTGGCAATGTCGCCATAAGCATGCAGGAAGAGCTCGGTTTTGAAAATGAACCGGAGCAGCAGTATTTTATAGATGAAGGGATGGAATTTAGTAAAGGTTTTACCTATATTGTTAATGACAGTGCAACACCTCATAAAAATGCAGTCATTGTTTTTGAGGGGGAAGTAAAGGCGGTTTCGTTAAAGAAAAGTGATATTGCCATTGTTATTTCAATGGAAAATGCACAGGGAAATTATTTCTGGAAACGGGCTTTTGTAATGGATTATTTAAAAGATAAAGATCAATGGAACACGTTTTCTTTTTCAGTAATAGTACCGGCAGAAACCAGGGCCGGTGACAAATTATCATTGTATCTGTGGAATTTCCGCAAACAGGAACTACTTGTAAAAAAGATGCGGTTTAAATGGCTTGAGTATCAATAAATAATACCTGCCCAACGAGAAACATACACTTACCGGTAAGGAATAGAAAAAGACGAAAACCGTCCTCTAAATGGATATTTTTGTAATTCAAACCTAATATTTTTGTATTATTGCATCGTACAAAAAAAAGGAACCATATGGGGAAAGTTGCATTAATTACAGGAGTTACAGGACAGGATGGGGCATATTTGGCAGAATTGCTGCTAAGCAAAGGTTACACTGTTCATGGCATAAAACGCAGAAGCTCTTTATTTAATACCAATCGTATTGATCATTTATACAAGGATCAACATGAAAAACAGGTAAATTTCTTCCTTCATTATGGTGATCTTACGGATTCAACGAACCTGATCCGCATTATCCAGGAAACACAGCCGGATGAGATCTACAATCTTGCGGCACAATCACACGTGAAAGTTTCATTTGAAGCACCGGAATATACTGCCAATGCGGATGCTATCGGAACATTGAGAATATTGGAAGCGATCCGTATTTTAAAACTGGAAAAGAAAACCCGTTTTTATCAGGCTTCCACTTCCGAAATGTACGGATTTGTTCAGGAAGTTCCTCAAAAAGAAACCACTCCGTTTTACCCTCGCTCACCTTATGGTGTTGCTAAAGTTTATGGTTTCTGGATTACTAAAAATTACCGTGAGGCATATGATATGTATGCCTGCAATGGAATTTTATTCAATCATGAAAGCCCGATCCGGGGCGAAACATTTGTTACCCGTAAAATTACCCGTGCAGTTGCTAAAATTCATTTGAATCTGCAGGAAAAATTATATCTTGGAAACCTTGATGCAGAGCGTGACTGGGGGCATGCAAAAGATTATGTGGAAGGGATGTGGAGAATGCTGCAACAGGATAAAGCAGATGATTATGTATTGGCAACAGGTGTAAAAATTACTGTTCGTAAATTTGTGGAACTTGCTTTTTCAGAAGTGGGTATTCAAATTGAATGGAAAGGTAAAGGAGTAGAAGAAAAAGGAATCAATACCAAAACAAATAAAGTAGTAGTGGAAGTGGACCCAAAATATTTCAGACCCACTGAAGTAGATCTATTGATCGGTGACCCATCCAAAGCAAAAAAAGAATTGGGCTGGGAACCAAAACATACCCTGGAACAGCTGGTTAAAGAGATGGTTGCCTCCGATGTTAAACTTTTTGAAAAAGACAAATACCTGTTGGATGGCGGTCACGACATCATGAACTATCATGAATAAACAGGATAAAATATATGTTGCCGGACATCGTGGGATGGTGGGTTCTGCCATTGTCAGAAAACTTCAAAAGGAAGGATTTTCGAACATTGTAACCCGTACTTCGAAAGAGCTGGACTTAAGAAATCAACAGGCAGTTGCTGATTTTTTTGCTACGGAAAAACCGGATTACATTTATCTGGCTGCTGCCAAAGTTGGCGGTATTGTAGCAAATAATACGTATCGTGCAGATTTTATTTATGAAAATATGATGATACAAAGTAACATCATTCATGCGGCCTATGTGAACAAGGCTAAAAAATTGATGTTTCTAGGATCTTCCTGTATCTATCCCAAACTGGCTCCCCAGCCTTTAAAAGAAGACTATTTATTAACCGGTTTACTGGAGCCTACCAATGAACCTTATGCGATCGCAAAAATCGCAGGAATAAAAATGTGTGATGCCTATCGCTCACAATATGGCTGTAATTTTATTTCTGTGATGCCAACCAACCTGTATGGCCCTAATGACAATTATGATCTTAAAAATTCTCATGTATTACCGGCATTGATACGTAAATTTCATACGGCCAAACTAAATAAAGAAACCACAGTTGAAGTATGGGGCACCGGCTCACCTTTGCGTGAATTTTTACATGCAGATGATTTGGCTGATGCTTGCTTTTACCTTATGCAACATTACAATGAGGCCGGATTGGTAAACATTGGTGTAGGTGAAGACATCAGCATTAAGGACCTGGCATTACTTGTTAAAAAAATTGTCGGGTTTCAGGGAGAACTCAGATTCGATACCTCCAAACCGGATGGTACACCACGCAAACTAATGGATGTGAGCAAACTTCATTCCTTTGGATGGAAACATAGAATAAACCTGGAAGAAGGGATCACAGCTGTTTACAACGAAGTAAAGAATACACTTTCATAGTTTCATAACAACCCATCAGGGTTAATCAGATCTTGTTTATTCCCCGCTAAATGAGTTTGATGATATTGACAGCACATGAAAAATTTATTTCTTTTGTTTTTTTTTATTCCTGCAGTGTTGTTTGCACAACAGAATTTGCCTCTAAACAGGCAATGGACACTTGATGATGAGAAAAAGATACAAGAAGATTCTGTTAAAATCAGTTCCTGTTTTAAACCATACATTGTAACACCTGTTCCACCTCAACGAGATAAAACAAAAGGACTGTTATACAGAAAAATTAAAAAAGAAAGCCTGCTCATAGTAAAGGATTCGGCAGACAGGTTTGGACTTGCCATTGATCCGCTGTTTAATCTGGAAACAGGAAAAGACCTGGCAGATACATCCGGTGAAAAACTTTATAAAAATACACGCGGGTTTTTATTACGCGGGCATATCGGAAACAAATTTGCTTTTGAATCTTCTTTCTATGAAAACCAGGCAACCTTTGCCAATTATATTGATCAATACATTACCGGAACAGATCATTTGTTTCCATCTACAGCCAATTACCAGTACAATGTTATTCCGGGGCAAGGACGTTCAAAAAAATTCAAGGCAAATGGTTATGATTATGCAATGGCATCCGGATATATTTCCTATTCACCCAACAGGATTTTTAATATACAGCTTGGACATGGGAAACACTTTGTGGGAGATGGATACCGATCCTTATTGTTAAGTGACAACACATTCAATTATCCTTATGCACGTATCACCACAACATTCAAAAATTTTCAATACACCAACCTATATACATCCTTCATGAATTTAACAAATGGAGGTGATAAAGTTCCTCCGGGTATTGAACGGTTATTTCAAAAAAAAATCGGAAGCTTTCAGCTGCTAAGTGCAAATTTTTGGAACCGCATCTCTGTGGGCTTGTTCCAGGGAATGATTTGGGAAGCAGCAGATTCTACCAATCGTCAGCACGTGAATTTCAACACATTTGATCCGTTAATTGGAGTCAATACATTCGTATATGGCTTGCATCATACAAATAACATTGTAACAGGGTTAACAGCAAAAGTAAAGGTTTTTAAATCACTTTTTTTATATGGACAATATGTATTGGATGATGTAGTGCCAAAAGACAGATCAAATGCAGTAAGGGATAAATCAGGATATCAGGCAGGTTTCAAGTACTATGATGCTTTTACATTAAAAAATCTGACGATACAGGGAGAGTACAATACCGTTAGGCCCTATACTTATGCTACCGGAAATCCGGAACAAAGTTATTCGCATTATAATCAGTCCCTGGCACATCCCCTTGGTGCAAACTTTAATGAAACCATAGGGATATTGAATTACCGGATCGCTGATTTTTTTGCAGAATTTAAATTGAACTATGCGATGAAAGGAAAAGATAGTTTATTTACTAATTTTGGTGGCAATATTTTTAACACGGATATGCAAATAACCACAGGGGATAAGATCCATACAACTCAGGGAATACGTACCTCTATCGTATATCAGGATGTTCATATCGGATACTTGATCAATCCTGCTACAAACTTGAATATTATCATTGGGCTTTCAAATCGTAGGGAAAATGCAGAAGGAAGAACAACCAAAACACAATTTGTTTATCTTGGTCTTCGAACTTCGCTTTCAAATTTTTATTATGACTTTTAAAAAATAAAGTAGCTTATTTATTTTTTTCGGATGGAATTTTTAATACTTGTGTTTGTAACTTCTTTTTTTATTGTTCTCTTATCTACTCCGGCGTTGATAAGAGTGGCCATACTTAAACGATTATTTGATGCACCCGGTGATACCAGGAAGCTTCACACACGAATGATTCCTACCATTGGCGGAATTATTATTTTTGGAGGGACTCTCTTTTCTTTCTCCTTATGGTTCCCTGGTCAAAAATTAAATGATGCCATTGCTGTTTATAAGGCTATGGAGGATTATAAATTTATCATGTGTACATTACTGGTGATGTTTTTTGTGGGTGTAAAAGATGATATTATCGGAACAGCTCCGGTAAAAAAACTGGTTGCACATGTACTGGTAGGTTTGATATTGGTGCTGATGGCTGATATTCGGATTTATAGTTTGCATGGCATTTTTGGTATCAACGATATTCCCCAATGGGCAAGTATATTTTTATCCTTATTTACTTTTATTGTGGTGGTGAATTCCTTTAACCTTATTGATGGAGTGGATGGCTTGGCAAGTGGAGTAGGATTTATTGCTTCCACTTCCTTTGGGACCTGGTTTTCCCTGGCAGGAGATCCGGTGATGGCGGGCTTAGCTTTTTCACTTTCAGGGGCACTGCTTGGTTTTTTGATATTCAATTTTTCTCCCGCCAAAATTTTTATGGGGGACTCAGGGTCGCTTACCATCGGACTCATCATTTGCATACTGTCTATAAAACTCATTGATTTTGATGTGGCCACCATTAAAAATCAGACGGTATTAACCATCTCCAAACCTGTTTTTGTGATGGCGGTATTGGTCTATCCATTGGTGGACACACTGCGTATCTTTATTTACCGTTCCATCCGCGGGCTTTCTCCTTTTTCTGCAGATCGTAATCACCTGCATCATCGCCTGCTTGATATTGTGGGACGTAATCATGCCAAAGTGGTTTTGATTATTTATGCTGTGAATATCGTCATCATCAGTCTGCCTATACTATTTTCTGACCTTGATACCAATTACCTTTTGCTCCTGGTTGGCGGATGTGCCTTGTTATTAGCCCAGATTCCTTTTTTAATCAGCAAGAAAAACAAGCATGGTTCCAAAAAGAAATGAACAGGTTCCCAACAGGATACTACTTGTTTTTCTCTTGTCGTTAACCATTTGTTTAGCGAAGGCACAACAACTCAACTATACACTCAGCAGAGATTTTTTATGGGGAATCGATAATTATTACAACGGCAAGACCGAAAATTTTCAGACCCTTTCCAAACCCTATCTTTATTCGGATATGGATCAGATCAACGATTCATCTTTAACGTTTCCACGTTTACTTGCCGGTACCAAAGCAGAAACATACAATAAAGTACCAGGAAAATTTAAAGTAGAAATCTATCCTGTTTTGAATGCAGGCAGTATGATTCAGTTAAATGAAGATCAGATCAGTTCTGATCTTGCCATTGGTGGAAATTTACAACTTAGCATGGGTGATAAATTTTCATTGAATGCCAAAATGATGGCGGGAGAGTCTGCCTATCCGGAATTTATGGATTCCATTATCAGGTCCACACATGTGATTCCCGGGATTGGCTTTGCCTATCGTTCAAACAGGGATTCACTAAAACCGCGATATGCCTATCAATATTACTCTGGCTATCTTTCTTTTTCACCAAATAAAATTTTTAATATACAGGTAGGGCGGGACAAGCATTTTTTCGGGGATGGTTACCGGTCCTTATTTTTATCGGATGCAGCAGCACCGTATCCTTTCTTAAAAATCACCACACGTATCTGGCATCTTACTTATGTGAATTTGTATACGGTCATGAAGGATGCAACGCATCCTTCGGGTTTAAAAAAAGACTGGCTTAATAAATACGGAACATTTCATTACCTGGGATGGAACGCTACCAAGCGCATACAGATTGCACTATTCGAATCCATTATCTGGCAGGGCTCTGATAGCAGCCGTTACAGGGGATATGATGTAAATTACCTGAACCCTGTTTTATTTTTCCGGCCAACGGAATATTCACTCGGGTCAAGCGACAATGCATTTGCAGGTTTTAGTTTTAAGATCAAATTATTCAAGAAACAGCAAGTGTATGGACAACTGTTACTGGATGAGTTTTTATTAAAAGAGATAAAAGATCAAAATGGCTGGTGGGCCAACAAGTATGCATTTCAGGCAGGAGTAAAGAGCTTTGATATTTTTAAAGTTAAGCATCTGAACGTTCAAACAGAAGTAAATTATGTGCGCCCATTCACCTACTCTCATGGCAGTGTTCAGCAAAACTACGGACACATGAATCAACCATTGGCACATCCCCTGGGAGCCAATTTTATAGAGTCAGCAACATTTTTAAATTACAGGTTCAAACGAATGTTTGTAGAAGCAAAATGTGTGTATGCGGTATACGGTGCAGACAGTGCCGGAGCAGACTATGGCAAGAATATTTTTATTTCTTATAATAAACGTGCAAAGGATTATGAGAACACAACAACACAAGGGATAAAAACAAACCTGATCAATCTTTCAATCCGTGCTGCTTACATGCTGGATTCAAGAATGAATTTAAAGATTGAACTTGGGTTTGCAGAACGGATAGAGCAAACGGCTGCTGTTATGAAACATACGCCAATGATTTTTTTAGGTATTCGAACCGACTTATGCACGATGTATAACGATTTTTAACTGCGAAAACAGGATTGGTTAACCCCATCTCTCTTTTTTTATAATCCCATTGTTCACAACTCATTTGGAAGCTGTCTGTTCCTTAGAACATAGAATTATGATTTATAACAAATATATTATCTATAATTTCTATAGATAATATATTTATTTCAAATAAAATACTTAATTTTGATTCAGTCATTTATAACAAAGAGTAAATGAAACAACTGAGAGAAGCATTAATAAAAGATATACTAAACGCAAAGGATGAACAGGAGATAGAATACCTTGTTCTGAATACCATTTCATTACTCAGGATTCGCCTGGTGAATGAATTTGTAATAGCGCAGTTTATCAATAAATTAATAATGGAGCTTTCAGCAGAAGGTTTTGAAAACGAAACGGAATTGACAAAAATCCGTTCGCTTCACCCGACTGGTCTTCAATGGCAATTTGGATGATATACTGTTATAAAATGATGGTCACGTGTCCGAGTGGTTAGGTAAGGGTCTGCAAAACCCTTTAGAGCGGTTCGAATCCGCTCGCGACCTCAAAAATTCAGAGTTAAGTGTGAAGAGCAAATGCTTTTCACACTCACCCTCCTTTCATTTTTTCTTTGATTTTGCCTATTATTGAAAATC
>CAZMRM010000177.1:0-1661 GCA_964568515.1 uncultured Chitinophaga sp.
AAGTGCCTGCTTTCGGAACATGGTCAAAGAAGGTTCACCAATAAAATTCAGAGCAATGTTTTCGACTGCAGTTTTACTGATGACCTGTGCAGAAGCCTGTGATTGTCCGGAAACACAGTAGGTGTTTTCCAGGGTCCGTAACAAATTGTAATAGTAATGTTTTTCATCTGCCGTTGCATTTTCATACAGAACAAAACTGCGTTGGGAAACCAATAGTTGTGTATCTTCTGAGATGAATGACATAAATGTTTCCAGGCAATCGGGCTCCATAAAATCATCCTGAAAAATAAATTTTATCCATTCTCCTTTTGAAAGTTCCAGACATTTGTTCCAATTACCGACCAATCCCAGGTTTTTCTCATTTCTGTATAAACGGATGCGATCATCTCTTTTTGAATATGTTTCTACAATTTGTGCAGTATCGTCTGTGGATTGATCATCGACGATCAGGACTTCAAAATTAACATAGGTCTGACCCAGTGCAGAATCCAAACAGCGCGTTAAATAGGCTTCACCATTGTATACCGGAATGCAAATGCTTATTACTGGATTCATTTCTTCGATCTTTTAAATTTCCTGAGCACCTGATAAAGTATATAAAATGTGTTGTAAGCCAAAAGCTTCATATAAAAGAATAAGGAAGGCTGTACTATCTTTTTAAAGTCGATGACTCCACCACACTGTTGAACGATGTGAATATAGTAACGGGGATCTAATCGAAATTTCATACGGACCAATGTAAGATACTCATCCTTTCTGAAAGATGAAAATATGATTTTTTTCTTGATCAATGGAAACCCTTTCTCAATTAACGTTTTGGTCATAAAAAAAGTAGGGCTGTATTCGCCTTTGTATTCTTTTGTTGTGTAACAGGCTCCGATCCGGTGTCCTTTATGAATTAAATACCTGCTCAGTCCTATTTCATATGTATGAATAACTTCTTTCACGTTTGTAAGTATGCAATTTTCCATAAAATACTGATAGGCATCGGGAATTGCCTTTTTATTAATGATCAAAAAATAGGATTGAAGGTGATAACTGATGGCATTTGAATCCACCATTCCGCAATAATCCAGTTCCGATTTTTCCAGCCAGTTAAAGAAATGATGAGGAGGTTTGAACAGAATACAGGAATCATTTACCAGTCCAATACGATCAAAACTCAAGATATCATACACTTTAAAGGCTTTGTACCACATTCCAAAATCCCAGCCTTCATTTTTTACCGGCATGAAGGCAATGTTTTTTTCTTTCAGGTAAGAGAGGGAGTCATCACTCAATTTTTTATCATTGGTGATAAAAACAATTTTTGAAAAAAAAGGAGCGAGTTGATCCAGATAGAACCGCACATAATAAGGGATCCCGGATTCATTGAAATAACTACTGAAAAAACAAATTGAATTCATTTAATGAATAGTTAAATAGTGTTGTATGAGTCTGTTCCATTCTTTTTCTATTACCCGGATATCAAATCTTTTTGTACTTTCTTTTGCAAGTGCAGGATTAAAAATGGCACTTCCATTCATAAATGCAATCATTTCTTTAGCCATGTTCACAGCATTTTCACCGGGTACTATCTTTCCTGTAAGAGGATCATTTATAATTTCTCTTACACCTTCACAGTCATTTGCTACAACGGGTAGTTCCAGCAATAATGCCTC
>CAZMRM010000177.1:1671-7912 GCA_964568515.1 uncultured Chitinophaga sp.
TGAAAAGGATTCTTTTTTTGAAGTAAGTACAAATCCATCCGCGGTATTAAAATAATGTAAATATTCTTTTCCTACAGGATTGATCCAGCGTATATTTTTTGCGACTCCTTTTTCTTCTGCTCTTTCTTTGCATGTTTTTTCATATGCGGTGTCATTCGCATTTCCGATCCATAAAAAGACCGCATCCGGATATACACTGATTACTTGTCGGGCGATATCAATAAATAAGAACGGATTTTTATTTTCATCCAAGGTTCCGCACATGGTCCATACAAAAGATTTTTGTGAGATGCCCATTTTTTTTCTGTACGCGTTTCGCACAGTTGTATCTTTAATAACTGCTGCTGTGTCTACAGGAGGATAGCAAATCTCTATATTTTCTTGTCTTCCAAGTTTCATCAGTATTTTTTTTGAAGCATTGGAGTTCGCAATGATTAAGCCAGGATAACGGATCAATCGCTGTATTTGTGATTCACTCAGGAAGCTGAACATGTGTTCCAATTCATGCACATGAAGGATAACATCTATCTTGTTGTTTTCTGCAGCTTCAAGAATATCCGGAGATAAAATAGTATTCAGGTACCATACACTGTTCTTTTGTCTGGGTAATTTATTACTTACAATCCCCTTACGTTGAAAACGATGAATTAACTTTTGAACCCTGTTTTTTGGAAGAGAATAAAACAGGAAATCTTTTTTTACAGTGGCCGGCAGGTTGTTGTATAATTCACCTTTATATTTGGAAATAACCTGCAGGTCAATCGATTTGTCCAGGTATGGAAGTAAATTAAACAATACCAGCTCAGAACCTGTACGCTGCATGGTCAGGAAAAAAAAAGTAATGTTGTTCTTTTTAGGCAAGTGCTGCATTTAGAGTGAATTTCTGTAAAATATTCTGATAAACAAAATGCCTATACTTCTGAAAAAAGAGCTGTTGACCATTACCCTGGAAAACGCATTTTTTTGGAAACGTGTTACCTTATTGAAATAAAATATCGTTGCTTTATCCAGGTAATTTCGTTTTACTTCTTCCCGCTCTGCCAGTATTTTCCCAAAGTTTTCTTTCTGCTGGCTCATACCGGTTGTATCAAATATGGAGATGGGGAAGGGGAGATAATGTGCTGAAACTTTTTTAATAATGAATGCATGAAAGAAAAATTCATAATCGGCTGCAATGCGAAAATGTTCTTTATACAATCCCAATTCTTTTAGTAAAGAAGTTTTAATAAAACTGGATGGATGCCAGACATTATGATAAAAAAGATGCGGTAAGGTAATAACAGCCGGCAGTTTTTCAAGTATTCTTTTATTCGTTCCGTTATCCATCAACAGCTCTCCAAAAAGAATAGCTGAACAGGCGGGAGTGCTAAACACCTTTTTTAAAACACTGTCGTTTACAAGCATATCACCACTGTTTAAAAATAAGCAATACATTCCTTTTGCTTGTAAAATACCTTTGTTCATAGCATGGTAAATACCATTGTCCTTTTCACTCACACTGTATGTAATGTGATTGCTGTAGGTACGGATAATGTGTGGACTGGTATCGGTGGAACCTCCGTCAATCACAAGGTATTCAAAATCTGAAAACGTTTGTGCGACCACGCTTTGGATGGTTTTTTCCAATCCTGCTGCATTGTTGTAATTGATCGTTATGATGGATAGTTGAAGCATGTGTTAATCAGCTAACAGTTGTTTGGCTATGGTGTAGACGTCCTCCACACTTATTTCATTGATATCGATTTCTTTTACTTCTCTTCTGAATTTTTTTATTCGTTCCGGTTCAGGATAATCCATTACCTGTTTAGGATACACGACTACACTTTTGGTATGCATATATGCCGGATAAGGACTAAATCTGCTGTAATTATTTCCATTGGAAACAGCAATCACTTTTTTGCCAAGCGCAGTTGCCATATGAAAGGGGCCCGAATCATTTCCAATAATTAATGCTGCATCGGCTATAAAATCAAGTAATTCGGGGAGCGTATATTTTCCCGTACTATTGGTAAAGGCCGCTGTACTTTGACGGATGATCTCCATAGCCAGATGCTGATCCTGCATGGAGCCTCCAATGTATAGATCAAAAGCCGGATACTCATTTTTCAGATGTTCTCCAAGCTGTGCTATTTTTTGAGTCGACCATCTTCGGAAATCATCTTTGGCACCCGGAAAGAAAATTATTTTTTTTTGACTTGCTTTAGCAGAAGCGATGGACGGTCTTTCGATAGGGATCTCTTTTTTAAGTACCTCCTGAAAAAATTCGCGATTCCGTTCGAATTCAAATACAGGTGCCGGTGTAGAAGGAATAAGCTGCGTATAATAGCGGTCGTTGTTCTCTTTTTGCTCAACAGTCAGGTTCAAGGCATCTCCTGTATTTCCTATTCTGCTTTTGGCGCCGCTGTGGAGAACAATTCCATCCCCCACACTATCTCTGGAATAAACAGGATGCAGCACGGTTTCAAACCGCTGAAAAAAAATATGTTTATAGAAACTGAACCGGTAAAAAGGATCAGGCATTTTATTGTAATCAATCCAAATAAATTCATCAACAAATGTGTTGTCCAATTGCTCGGAAAGAGTTTTCCACCAACTATTGCCGCATAAAGTAATGATATGGTCTTTATATGTTTCCGAAGTACGAACGACTTCCAGGAAGTTGCGGAACAGAATGTAATCACCGATGGAATCGGGTTTTACAATAAGTAATGTGTTTTTTTTAGTAAAAAAAGTGAAGCGTTTGAATAGCCCGTTTTCTATCAGTGAATAGCTCTTGATTAGAATTTTATGTGCCAAGCTTTTCATGACCTGATTGTGATTCTATAATTTTTTGGAAGTTAACTTTTTTTCAATCAACTCATAATCCTTTTGTAACAAAGATGGTTTGGGTGTTGTTTCTTTATTCGTGTAAAAAAAGCGATCTGCCAGTCGTTTCAAAAGTGACCTCTTTGGTTCTTTGAACAAAGAATCAACAGCAGACCGGTCTAAAGAACGGGAAGAAAAAATATGTAAATTCTCGTTATTGCTGTATAATTTTTTTCCAAACTTATCTGCCAGCACCAGCAATGTTTTTTTATCATAAAATGCGATGTGCTGACCGATTAATGGAGAAACATACCACCAGTCATCAAAGTCTTTTACATTGCCAGGAATAAGCAGGGTAGAAAAAATGATGTTGCCGGCAAGATCGAGCATTTTTTGTGTTTCGTTAACCGGGTCTGCGAGGTGTTCAAAAACTTCGAATGCGGTGAGTACATCAAATTTTTTGTCAGGACTGTCTGCCAGATCAAAATAATTGGCAAATAAATTTTCACAAAAATTATCTTGTCTGTAAAAGTTGTATCCTTTATCTCGCATCATCCTCACAAACATGCCGTATCCGCCACCGTAATCCAGCATGGCAGAAGCTGTTGGAAAGCAGGTATCCAAAAGCGGAGGAATCGTATTTTGCAGATAAATGTTTCTGCTGATAAGACCAATGTCCAGATCCGTGATCGCGCTTGCGTATGCTTCCTCTAGCCAAAAAGGTTCATCTGTTTGAATGAAATGACATTGAACACATTGATGGTAATTCACATCGTATTTATTCAAAATACGTTTATTGGTGATGACCACGGTTGCGGAACTACAAATTTTACACTGCATGTGTTTCATTTTTATCTGATCTCCCATTCACATTTACTAAAGACATAACCAAGATTCACTCCTTCATATTTTGCGAATTCGGAGCCATTATCAACGATTGAAAAGGAGCAGATGTTCTCTATGGAATCGAATTCCTGTACATTTGGGATGTGAATCCCAGCTTTTACTTTATATTCTCCTGGGAGTAAAAAATTATCCGGGATCTTCAAAATGGCTTCTCCCTGTTTTTTATTTACTGACAGTACTTTAGAGATGGTTCGTTCTGTTGAAAATATTTTTATGTCATTTTTATCGCTGACGGAAATGCTTAGTAATAAATCTTCCACAACATAATCTGCATTGAATTTAAAAAAAATGTAAACAGCCTCATCGTGTGTAAACGTTTGAACATTTTCATTTTCTTTGTTTTTTATCAATGCTTCCGAAATATAGATTTCTTTGTTTTTGCCTTGTGCAATGTAATGCTGAACGGCTTCTTTTGATTGAATATTGTGATAAATTTTTAGCGCTTCATTCACGGCTCCATGGTATTCTATTTTGCCTTTATTCAGGATAATGGATTTGGAGCAGAGTGCACTGATTTGTCCCATGTTGTGGCTTACGAATAAAACGGTTCGTCCTTCACCTGAAACATCTTTCATTTTTCCAAGGCATTTTCGCTGAAACTCAGCATCACCAACAGCAAGCACTTCATCCACAATTAATATTTCAGGATCCAGGTGCGCTGCTACAGCAAATGCAAGTCGTACGTACATACCCGATGAATAACGCTTTACAGGGGTGTCCAAAAATTTTTCAATTTCTGCAAAAGCAACAATTTCATCGAATTTATTTTTGATTTCGCTTTTACTCATGCCCAGGATGGAGCCATTTAAGAAGATATTTTCTCTTCCGCTGAGTTCGGCATGAAACCCTGTGCCTACTTCCAATAAGCTGGAAACACGGCCTTCAATGGTAATACGTCCTTTTGTTGGCGTTACAATACGGCTCAGGATTTTTAGCAAAGTCGATTTCCCTGCTCCGTTTCTGCCAATGATTCCTACACGATCGCCTTGCTGAATTTCAAATGATACATCATTTAATGCCATAAACTCTTCTGAACGGGAAGAGGGCGGTGGTTTGAACAGGTTTTTAGCGGAATTGGTAATAACGTCTCGTAAAGCAACATAACTTTCTGCATTTTTATGCTTCAGTATGTATTTTTTGCTTAGGTGCTCAACAGTTATAACAGTTCCACTCATGATGTATGATTAAATGATATCAGCAAATGATATTTCCGTTCTACGGAAATAACTGATTCCAATTATTAAAAATAAAATGCTAATGCCAATCGATATTAAAAATCCGGGTAAATAAAGGGCTGTTTTACCGCCAAGAATGCACCATCTGAACCCATCCACTACACTTACCATTGGATTCAATGAATAAACGAATTTGATGATCTGAGGTATATGGGGATGATTGTATATGGTTTCGCTGCTAAAAGCAATGGGTGAAATATACAAACCAAATTGCACAATAAAAGGAACGATGTATTTAAAATCCCTGTATTTTACATTCAATGCAGCAATGTACAAGCCTGTTCCCATAGAAGTGAATAAGGCAAGCAGTAAAAAAAGCGGCAGAAAAAGGATTTTGATATCCGGTGCAAACCGGGTGCATATCATAATAATCACCAGGATGGCAAAGGATATGAAAAAATCAAGAAGGCATACAATGACCGTGCTTACAGGAATGATTATTCTGGGGAAATATACTTTGGTAAGAAGGTTTGAATTGGCGATGAGGGAATTACTGGATTCGCTGAATGAGGTAGAAAAAAACTGCCAGGGGAGTGTTGCAGCACAAACCAGTAAAACACGTGGTACGCCTTCGGGCAAAGGTGCATTGAACAATTTACCAATGAACCACATGGCAAAAATCGTTAATAAAGGACGCAACACGCTCCACAAAACACCCAGCGCAGTTTGTTTATAGCGGATCAGAACATCACGCCACGCTAAAAAATAGAAAAGCCCCCGGTAGTTCCAGAGGTCTTTCCAGTAGTTACTGTTTTCAGTACCTGGTTCAATAACTATTTTATGTTTATTCAACTTTTTATTATCGTTATTTTTGGTAGATTGTCTGAACTGTTAAAAAGTAGATCTACAACCTGAAATTATTTGAATCAAATTTTTGTACTACTGTTGTTGTTTAACCGGAAGTGTTCGCATACCAATTATTTTGCATAATTCACTGCTCGTGTTTCTCTGATCACGGTCACTTTTACTTGTCCGGGATACGTCATTTCTGTTTGAATGCGTTGTGAGATATCAAAAGAAAGCGTTTCTGCATCTTTATCCGTCACTTTTTCACTGGAAACAAGAACACGTAATTCTCTTCCTGCCTGGATAGCATATGTTTTATCTACACCGGGATAGGATAATGCCAGTGCTTCCAGGTCTTTCAAGCGTTTGATATATTGTTCCACCACTTCACGCCGTGCACCAGGACGGGCACCACTGATTGCATCGCATACCTGCACAATCGGAGAGATGAGTGTGGTCATTTCAATTTCATCATGGTGCGCACCAATGGCATTAATCACTGCAGGGTG